>DATKHX010000544.1:0-4284 GCA_035510075.1 Allostellaceae bacterium | reverse complement strand
CGACCAGGTTGGCAAACCGCAGGATGCGCTCGGCGACGAGCTCAGGATGCTCGACGACGTTGGTCGCGTGGCTGACGACGCCCGGCAGGATCAGCTTGCCGTCGGGCAGTTTGACGTCCTGCCACACCTTCCATTCGTGCTCGTGGCGGACGTTGCCGGCCTCGAACGAATAGGCACCGACATTGGCCCTCAGCATGACATCGGCGATGTCGCGCATCGGGATGTCGGTCGCATGCGGCCCGTGCCAGCTGCCCCAGCACAAATGAAAGCGGATGCGGTCCTGGGGCAGGTCGCGGATCGCGTAGTTCAGCGCCTCGATCCAAATCGTCGCGAGCTTTTGGTAGTCCGCGATCGTCGGCTCGGGATTTACCTGGTCCCACCCTTCGGCGATGCACGGATCGTCGAACTGCAGGACGATGCCGGCGTCGACGATCGCCTTATATTCTTCATGCATCGCCTCGGCGCAGGCGTAGAGGAACTCTTCGTCGGTTTTGTAATAGTTGTTGCCGATCCGCGCGCAGCTGGCCGGTGCCACCGCGGTCATAAAGCCTTCTTCGACCCCGGCCGCCGCGAGTGCGGCTTTGAAATTGGCGATATCCGTCTTGATCATGTCATGCCCGCTATAGCGGAGCGGTCCGGTGCACACCGGGCTCGGCGGGCGCGGCCCGGTCGTGATGCCGGATTCGGGGTCGTTGTAGGCCGCGGCGAACCGCGCTCGGTCGCGGCGGTCGCCAAAGCTGGTCAGAACGATTTCGCCCGGGCGCGAGCGGCGCGCCTCCATCTCGTAAAGCGTCTGCTCGCCCGGCTCGATGCCGGAGAGGCGCTGCCATGAATAGCGCCACCACGAGCCGTAGTTGACGCGCTGGCCCATCGGCTTGCCGAACTCGCCGTCGCCGGGAACATCGATGCCGAGCTCCTTTTGACGCCGCACGACATCGACGACGGCGTTGCGGAGCTTGTCTGTAAGCGCACTCTCGTCATTTGCCGCCCATGCCTCGATCAGCGCGTCCGGGCGCGGCAGGCTGCCCGCGTGGCTCGTCAGGATGTGGTCGGTGCTGCTTCTCATGCTTCCTCCCCATTTTTGGCGGCGCCGCGAACCGGCGAGCTTGGCCGTTGTCGGCAGCGATTGTAGCACTTGAACGCCAAGTTCCGTTCAAGAAGGCGAACCTGCGTCGAATGAATGGCTGAGCCGTCGCCGTCGGTGGGCCGCGTAGATCGCATTCATCCATTCGTCTCACCAGCGAAGGCCGGTATCCACGGCAGGCGTGAGTTCCCGGCCTTCGCCGAAAAAACAAGAACAAAGATCGAGCGTCGCCGGACACCATCACCAGCCCGGCCCCCTTCCTGGCCCACATCGTCTTCCCACTATTATCATGGGCACGAATGTGGTTGACGGCCGCCGGCGCCGGCTCTCTACTCGTGTGGACGAAAGGTACGGGATTCGTCCGATGAGCGAGGCGCTGCTGCGCGACATCGCCGACTACTGCCGTCGCGCCGGGATGGCGGAATCGACCTTTGGCCGTCTCGCGGTCAACGACGGGAAGCTCGTCAGCCGGTTGCGCCTCGGCGGCCGGGTCACGACCGACACGGCCGAACGGGTGCACGCCTTTATCGTGCGCACGCCGCGGCCCGAGATCAACGGACAGCGGGTCGCCGCACCTACCATCGTCTCTCCGCCGCCCGCCGCGGGTGCGGCGCGCAACTTCCGTTTTTACGACAACCGGCAGAAATACCTGCTGTTTGTCACGACCTGCGGTGAAAAGTGGGCGATTGCCCAACGAGTGGGCATGGAGTTGGGCAACATCCACCCACGCCCGCCGGCCTTGCGCCTGTTCGATGCCGGCACCGGCGACGGCACCGTGCTGACGCGCACGATGCGGGCGATGCACCACCGCTTTCCGACGATGCCGTTTTACGTCGTCGCCAAGGAGATCAGTCTCGAAGACGTGCGGCTGACGCTCGAAAAGATGCCCGACCGGCTGTTCGAGCACCCGGCGACGGTGCTGGTCATGACCAACATGTACTACGCCGAGGCGCCGTGGCTGACGCCGCATTCGGTCACCGCTGCGACGAGCCTCGTCTGGCACGAATTGCCGCTGACCGGCAACACCGCTCACGATTTCGAATTGCAGATCGGCGACCTGCAGGCGTTTCTCGCTGAAAATTGGCAAGCGCGGGCCAGCGCCAACACCGGCAACCCGGTCTACGAAAAGCCGGTCGTGCTGGCGATCTATCGCGAGGACCACAAATTCCTGCTCGACCAAGTGCGCCCGCGCCGCGGGCTGACCCGCGCCGAATACGACCTGGTCATCGCCTCGCAGCCCTATCGCGCCCGCGCCCCGCTCGAGTTCAAGGCGCGCCGGATCGTCGCCCCGCTCGCCCGCAGCCTCGCACCCGGCGGCCGGCTGATCGCGATCCATTCGCACGGCCATGATCCGGGGCTGGAGGTCATCCAGCGCATCTGGCCGGCCGAGGACCCCTTTACCACCGACCGCCACGCGCTGCTGCGGGCGGCGAAGACCGAGCTCGGCAATGCCGCGCGGGCCTTCAATTTCGGCGCCTATGCCGACGCCCGGTCGCTGTTCCGCTATGACATGCACACCTTGCCGAGCGAGATCAGCGAGACGATCGGCACCTCGACCCTGTTCGCCGCCTGGAACGCCGCGGTCTACGTCGCGCAGATCGAGGACGAGCGGCTGTCGGGGGCGATCAGCAGCGGCGCCTATCTCGAGGCGACCAAGGAGGTGCTGCAAAAATATGGCGGGCTGTGGTTTTGGGACGAGTCCTATGTGATATCGCGCAAGCGGAATTCGGGATGACGATCGAATCGACCATGAACCGGCCGGAGCGGGCGCTCGACCAGCGCCAGCGCCGCCGCGCCGCGCAGCTGATCGCCAACGCGTCGATCGAAATCTCGCCGCGCGACGACCCTCTTCGAGACCGGCTCCGCGAATTGCTCGCGCCGGGGACGACGGTGTTTGTCAATCATCCCGGCAGCGTCACCCATCACGACATTGTCGCCGCCTGCGTCAAGCTGCGGCGCGCCGGGTTCGTCCCGATGCCGCATGTCGCGGCGCGCCGGCTCGCCAGCTTTACCCAGGCCCGCGATTTCCTGGAGCGCGCGGCGGGCGAAGCGGCGGTGGGGGGCGTGCTCTTGATCGGCGGCGACCCGGCCCACTCTGTTGGGCCGTTTTGCGACAGTTCCGAGCTGCTTGCGACCGGCCTCGTCGAGAGGAGCATCGGCCAGGTCGCCTTCGCCGGCTATCCCGAAGGCCACCCGAGCATCGATCGCCGCAGCCTCGACGCTGCGCTGCGGGCGAAGCTGGCGCTGGCCCGGTGCCGTGGCCTCGGCGTCTCGCTCGTCACCCAGTTCGGTTTCGAGGCTGCGCCGGTCGAGCAGTGGGTCTCCTCGTTGCGCGACGACGGGGTCGCCTGCCCGATCCATATCGGTGTCGCCGGCCCCGCCACGATCGCGACCTTGGCCAAATTTGCCGTGCGCTGCGGCATCGGGGCGTCGCTGCGCGCGCTCGGCCGCGGTCAGACCGCGTTCGCGCGGATCCTGGCCGAAGCCACTCCCGACACCCTGATCGACGCGCTCGCGGCGGCCGAGGATCGTGGCGTCGCAATCGACGGCCTCCACATCTTCACCTTTGGCGGCGTCCGCCGGGCCGCCGAATGGATCGCCCGGGTAGGCTGCGCCGCTGCCACTACTAAATGCCCGTCTTGATACCGGCGTGGCCGGAGAGCTCGCTCAAAGTGAACGCGCTACGCCCAAAGTCGTCGTCACCCCCGCGAAAGCGGGGGTCCGGGGGAGGCGGAGGTAGCTCTGACTCTGGGTTCCCGCTTTCGCGGGAATGACGATAACGGCTGGAGTGAAAAATAATGGCTGGCTCATATTCCGCGGCAACTCACCCGTGGCCCCACAGGATCTGGGTCGCGCGGCGGGCACCTTCCGCCAGGGCGTCGAACTTGGCCCAGCAGATCGAAGGATGGCCGACCCGTGTCCCGATCCCGCAATCGGTCCCGGCGAGCACGTTTTCGCGGCCGACGAGCCGCGCATAACGTACCAGCCGCTCGGCGACGAGGTCGGGGTGCTCGATAAAATCGGTGCAGTGGCCGACGACGCCCGGGATCAGGGTGGCGCCCTCGGGCAATTTCGTATCCTCGAACACCCGCCATTCGTGCTCGTGGCAGGGGTTGGAGGCCTCGATCGAAAAGCTGCCCGCGGCCACCCGAAAGATCAAATCGATGATGTCCCGCAGCGGGATGTCGTCGTGATGCGGG
>DATKHX010000543.1:0-6526 GCA_035510075.1 Allostellaceae bacterium | reverse complement strand
CTCGGTTTTACAAACGACACCGCGGGCAGTTTGCCGCTCGTCAGATCGGCATAAAGATCGAGCGTATCCTGCAAAGCCGTGTTTCGCACGGCGGCGTTGGTCATGATGGAAGTGGAATACTGGAAGAAGTTGCAGATGTTGCAATATTGGTTGTCGGGAGTAACGTAGTTGTTGTAAGGATTGGCGAGGTACGCGTCGAACTGATCGCCGAACCAGGCAAACGAGATGTTCTTTGCCAACAGCGCGTCACCGATATTTCTGACAGTCGATGGCGGCGCGGTGAACACCGTATTGTACGGGTTTTTGATGTCGGCATAAGCGTTGCTGCCGTCGCCATAATAGCCCGGGTTATAGTTGTTGAGGAGGTAAAAATGCCCGGCCTGGCAATTTGGCTTTACCTTCTTCGCCGTCAGATAGCTGACGATTGCCGCGACGCCCGGTTGGGACGTGTTGGCGCATTCGCTGTAGCTGCCGCCGCCGTAGGAGGGCGAGCCAAAAGAGCCGCCGCCATAGCCGTCTTCGGCGTACCAGTTGTTGGTGCCCTTTAGCGGATTTGGGTCTTCTATCTCGTCGACAACCCCGGCGTTCGGGGTGCCGGCGGCCAGCTCCATGTTGTGCGGCGGCGTCAACGGATTGCCGTGGCCATCGCTGAACCAGATCGCGTCGCCGGTGCCGAGCATGATGTGGTTGGCGCCGGTCCCGCCCTCGACCGATTGATGAAAATTGTCGCTCATCGCATAGGTGTCGGCGAGCCGTTTCAGATAGGGCACGTCGCCTTGCTGGACGTTGTAGAAGCCCATCGAGGTGGCGCCCTCTTTGTAGGTGAAGCCTGCGGGCGGCGGCTTGCCGTTGCTGCCCGCTCCAACCGTTGCTTCGACCCACGGGAACAAGGTGTTTTGGCAGCCGGCCGCGGGGGTGCAGTTGAGATCCTGCCACATCTGGTAAAATCGATGGACCGGGCTTTCGGCGTAGTCGTCGTAGGTTAGGGTCGGACCGGTCGGGTTGCTGCTGTTGGTCAATTGATACGGGCCCGGCGGCAGGTTGTTGACGTTCTTGCCATCGTAGTAAATCCGCATATCCGGTTTGCCGGCAAGGTACGAAGGTACGGCGCCCGTCGTCAGATACTTGTAGTATCCAAGCGGCAACCCGTTCTCGTAGGTGATCGCCTCGGAGACGGTGGAGAACGGCGGCGGACCGCCGCCGGCCAACGGGGCCGGAAGGGTCTTGTACGGCGTCTGCCCTGGCGGGCTCAAGAGATAGGGGTTGGGCGCCCGGTCCTGAGGGGTGACCTGAGGAACTTTCGCGTAGTTCGGTCCCGGCGTGCCGTCGGCCTTGACGATGCCCTCCGACAGCAGGTTCAGCACGGTTTCGCCCTGATTTACCGGCTTATAGGTGGCGAACAGGTGATCGAAGGTGCGGTTCTCGCCGATAATGACGATGACATGTTTGATCGGTGTCGTGGTCTTGCCGTCATTTGCGCCGGTATCGGCAGCGATTGCGGCAATCGGCGCCAGAGCGTTGATAGCGATCGCAACCACCGCCACGCTGCACAGCAGCTTGGAGCGGCGCGCTAAACCGTTGGGTCGCGGAACCCCGCTTCGCATGATCCATCCCCTGAGGTGACATTTCAGACGCGGCGCGGACGCTAGCGGCTGAAATTTGCCAAAGGGTGACGGTTTATTGACATTAACGTTAATTACTTGGGAAAAGACAGACAGCCCGCCCCCACGGGCGACAGCCGGCCCGATTGTCCGTATGGAATTACTTCGTATCTGACCGAGAAAAGATTCGGGCTGTCGTAGAAGCCCGTGGAACGGCAGGTCGGAGCTATTGCCGACAAAGACAAAGGCGGCCACAGACCGCCCTTGCCCGTTATATAACCGAACCGCTATACGCCGAGTTCAGCCCACTGAACTCCCGAAGCCGCCGAAACGCCTCGCCTCAAGCTGCATAAGAGACTGCCGGCATCGTCCCAGGTCAGCCTTGAGTGGATGGCTTGGTGGATTTCTTGTTTGTCGAGGATTTCGTAGACTTCGGCTTGGTGGCCTTTTTCCGCGTGGATTTCTTGGTGCTCTTATGCGCCGTCGACTTTGTGGGCGCCGCTGTCGGGCTCGTAGGGCTCGTCGGCGCCACGGCTGGCGCATTTGCGGCCGGGGCTGGAGCCGCCGCTCCGGAGGGCGCCTGAGCGTAGGCACCCACCAACGTGCTGTTGGCGGCAACGAAGGCAATAAGCGCAACCGCGGTGATCAGCGTCTTCATCCAGGTCTCCTAGGCAGAATAACGGATTCGCCGCCTACCACACCCATTCGAGGCGTGGGCCAAACATCTGGCCCACAACGGGTGCGATGGCAAATCACGATCTAACAATACCACGAATTGGGTCGGCGCGGCCAAGTTTTATCGCCTGGTCGATGACGGCGAGCAGCGGCAATGATCATCCATCGAACCGTCCGTTCAGCCGGCCGGAGCCCGAGCCGAAGCACATCTTGCGCGTCGGCGCGGAGGGCCTGGTGTCCAGCAAGGGCAGCTTCTCGTAGCCTGCGCTCGATCATCTGCTCTCCGGCGTATTCGAAGCGCGGTCAAGGCCGCACGGAACCAATTACAAATAAAAACCGCCGCGGGCGAACGCCGCGGCGGTGGCTGGAACCCTCCGTTTGGGAGGGTTCCGATCGGTGGCGGATCGTCAAGCGTTACGGGAAGACGATCTCAACGCGCCGGTTCTGCGGCTCGCGCACGCCAAGCGGCGTCGGAACGCGTGGATCATTCATACCGCGACCGGCGACGAGCATCTCGTTGCGCGGCACGCCCAGCCGTTCGAGGACCGCGGCGACGGCGCCGGCGCGACGCTCGGAGAGCCGCTGGTTGTAGCCCGGCGAGCCCGTCAGGTCAGTATAGCCGGTGACCTGGATCTGAACGGCACCACCCGCTCTATAGTGGGCCGCCGCGGCCTCGAGGATCTGCGTCCCCTCCGGGGTGATGTTGTATTTATCCCAGTCGAAGAACACGAGATAGACCTGATGGGTCGGCGGCGGCGGTGGCGCCGGCGGCGCCGGCGGCGGTGCTGCCGGCGGCGGTGCGCCGAACATCATCGTCAGGCTGGCGACGAAGTTGTTCGACTGGTACTTGACGTTTTTCACGCTGCCGAGAAAAAACGCCCCGGTGCGAGTAACCTTCGCGTTGTTGAGCGTTTCGCTCGGCGTCGCCAAATAGCGATAGTCGAGATCGAGAGCCAATGCCGGATTGATCAAATAACGTATACCGGCTATCCCCTGATACCCGAAGTTCCATTTGTTTCCGCTAACCGATGATGGGCCGGTGAAGGTAACCGGGCCGCCCGAGGTCTGTATAGTGGTGCCGCCGGGAACACTGATACTACGCGCTACATTGATCGCGCCAATCCCGGCGCCGATATGCGGGGTGATCGGCCATCCGAACGTGAAGTCGTAGAGCACATTGGTCATTATCGCGTTCGAGTGGGTGTTATTGTTGGTATTGTGGAACCCCCCAAAGTTCGACACCGAGTTGAAGCGATAGCTGTATTCCTCTTCGAAGCGCCATGGCCCCCACAAATAGCCGGCGCGGACGCCAGCGTTAAAGCCGCTGCTGTAATTAATCGTTCGCTTGACGGTTCCGATCTGTCCCCTGGGACCCTGCACGGCCAAGGCGGGTGACTGGCTGAAAAGCTGGGTCCATCCGCCCTCTGGACCCAGGTAAAACGCCCCTGGCGGATAGGGTCCGAAAAACTGGGCATGCGCCTGAACACCGCCTAACGCCATGGCAAGCGCTACGCCGGCGCCTAGCAGATAGCGATTACTCATCCCTTACCTCCGGCCACAAATACGCGTGTGACGATGGTCGTCGCGCCACCGTTCGCCTATCTTCACCAACCGCTACGCCGAAGGCAATCGCTTTTTAGCGCACACCGACGGTTTGTCGGGAAATCCGTGCATAACGCGCACTAACGCGACATTGCTGCAACAGTTTCGCGGCAAACCGCCGAATTGCTGCCGACCGACTGCGGCTTTATTGCAACAACGGCTGCGGAACGAGCCTTTGCGCGCCTTTTCTCGGAACCAAAACGCGCAAAGCTGCGTTGGCCGCTCGACGAATACCCCTTTAGTCTCGGCGCACCGCTATTCAACGTGGGGTGAAACAAGCCTGATCAGGGATCGATCAACACGCCCGGATTGAAGAGGCCTTGCGGGTCGAGCGCATGTTTCGCCGCTCGCAACGCCGCGGCGAAGAGGTCGGGCCGCTGCCGGTCGTACCACGGCCGGTGATCGCGGCCGACCGCGTGATGATGGGTGATCGTCCCGCCCGCTGCGATCAGGGCGTCGCCGGCCGCACTCTTGATCGCCCGCCACTGCGCCTCGAGCGCTCTGTGCCGCCCCAGCGCGTGAAACGAGAAATACGGCGCCGGCCCGTCGGGATAGGCGTGCGTAAATCGGCACGTGACCTGGCCGGGCCGTCCGGTGGCCTCGCGAATCGCCGCTTCGGTCGCAGCCTTGACCTTGTCGTGAAACGCCTCGAACCGCTCCCAGGTGATCGCGGTCTCGAAGGTGTCCGCGATCACCGCCCGCCGGATCATGCGCTCGCGGGCATAGGGCATGCGGATGAAGGCGGTGCGCCACTGTTCGGCCGCACCCTCGCGATGGGCGTCGCGCTCGGCGGGGCGCTCGGGCGTGCCCCCGTGGTCGGCGCAGCATTCGAGCGCGCGCGCGGCCCAAGCGTCGAGCGGGTGGTCCGCCGATTCGAAGGCCAGCACCATGATAGCGGCATTGCCGTCGCCGGCGCCGGTGTTGAGCGCCTCTTGCGGGTCGAGAATGCGGCAATTGGCCGGATAGAGCCCGGCCTGAGCGACCGCCCGAACCGCACGCGCCGCGCTGAAGAAATCGGGAAAGCGCACCGCCCCGCCGGCGCGAAACCGCGGCCGCTGCTGGAGCCGCACCCAGGCCTCGGTGATGACCCCGAGGATGCCCTCGGAGCCGATCAGCAGCCGGTCGGGGCTGGGCCCGGCACCCGAACCCGGCAGCCGCCGGGTCTCGATGACGCCCTTTGGCGTCACCATGCGGATGCTTTCGACGAGATCGTCGATATGGGTGTAGAGGGTGGCGAAATGACCGCCCGAGCGGGTCGCGATCCAGCCGCCCAACGTCGAATATTCGAAGCTCTGCGGAAAATGCCGCAAGGTCAGCCCGTGCGGCCGCAATTGCGCTTCGAGCGCCGGCCCGAAAACCCCGCCCTCGATCCGCGCCGCGCGCGAGATGTGGTCGATCTCGACGACCCGGTCGAGATGGCGCAAATCGAGAGTGACGGCCGCCTTGCATCCGGTGCCGTCGATCGTTGCCTCGACGCCGCCGACGACGCTGCTGCCGGCGCCGAACGGGATCACCGCCGCTTGTTCGCCGCCCGCCCAGTCGATGGCGGCCGCGACCTCGGCCCCGTTCCGGGGATAGGCAACGACATCCGGAGCCGCGGCATAGTCGCCGGCGAGGCCCTTCGCATAATCGCGAAACGACTTGCCGTAGGTGTGGGCAATCCGGTCGTAGGCCTCGGTCGAGCAGAACGGGGCGAGCGCCGCCGATGGCGCGAGGCGCGACGGCCGCAACCGGATCTCGGCCAGTGCCGGTGGTGCTGCCTCCTCAAAGCGGTCGACGCAGAACAGCCGGCGATAGCGGTCGAGCGCTGCCGTTTCCTCGGCCGCCGTCATCCCCTCGCCTTCGCGCCCCCAGCCAAAATATTTGAGCCGCGCCTCAGCCATGCCGCCCGCTCCCCAGTGCCGCCGATCGAGAATAGACCCATTTCTCGATCGAGACTAACCCGCGAATCGGCCCTGTTGTTGCAGCACAAATCTCGTTTCGGCCATCCTCGGCCGATCGGCGTCTTGCGCGGTTTGAGCGTCTTGCGGTCAGCTCAAAGTGCCGCCACGGCCTGGACTTCTATCAGCAGCTGCTCCTGCACCAGCCGGTCGACGATCAGCAAGGTGTTGGGCGGGTAGGCGCGGTTTGCGAACAGGCGCGGGAACTCGCGGCCGCGATAGGCCATGAATTTGGTGATGTCTTGCGAATGCACGAGGTAGGTCGTGAACTGCACGATGTTGCCCCAGCCGGCGCCGACCGATCCCAGTGCCGCGCCGAGATTGGCGAAGGTCTGGACGCATTGCGCGTCGAAATCATTGCCGCCGATGATATTGCCGGCGGTGTCCACGGCGACCTGGCCGGCGATGAAGACGAGTTCCGACGCCTTGACCCGGGCAATGTGCGAATAGGGCCCGAGCGGCTGGCCGAGCGATTCGGGATTGGAGATCGCGATCTGCGCCATCGTCGCCCTCGCGGATCGACCGGCGATCTATTGAGCGCGGCTCAACCCGAGATCGGCGAGGCAGCCGTCCATCGGGGCGCTTTCGGATGCCACTTTTACCTTATCCTGGCAGGCCGCCACCAAAGCGGCGAATTCGGCCTTTGTCGGCGCCTTGCCGGTCGGCGTCCGCCAGTCGCGCACCTCCGACGACGCGCTCGCGGTCGAA
>DATKHX010000542.1:0-2626 GCA_035510075.1 Allostellaceae bacterium | reverse complement strand
ATCGCTCCGGCGCAGCCTGAGCCAATGCGCCGATCACCAAATCGGCGGCGCGTTGGCAGGGTCACAGCCCGGGTCATCAGCTGCGGTCGCGACGATGTCCGCGACAGGACACACCATACTCGTCGGTGAGCCAGGCACAATACGGCGGTTGTCCGCAATTTCAGCGCAAGTTGGAATTCATTCATGAGAACCATCAACGTCTTGGCTACCCAGCGGATTAGCGCCGACGACCGCGCCAAGATCGACGCGAGCGATCCGGCGATCCGGTTGATCGACGCGGGAGGCTGGTTCGATGGTGAAATTCGCGAGACCTGGACCTCCTTCGCCGCGGCACGCTACCTGCCGCCAGGCGCGACCGGCTCGGGCAGCCGCGAGGAGCGCGCCCGCCTTCTCGCAGAGGCGGAAGTGATCATTGGCGGCTGGCCGTTAGGCTGCGACGGCAGAGGTGCGCCTTGATAAACACAAAGCAGCGAGTTTCGGCCCAGCGGGGCCGAGCATCTTGCCGTTTTGGCTTTCAACGAGTCGGCTGCGATCGAATTTCGTTGCCGCGGACCTCCCAGGGACGGAAGATCGCGACCAACAACTTCGGTATCCGGGAAATGTCGGATGAAATAGCCCGCCGAGAGCAGCGCCGTAGCGCTGTTCCGCTATAATCCGCGACGTACCTTGCCGGCCGGCCCATCCCTGCGACCGGTTGAGTGCCGCTCGGAGGCGGCGCCATGCGTTTTCCGATCGGGTTGAAGATCTTTGGCATCGCGGTCGGGCTGCTGATCCTGATGGCGGCAGCGGCGCTGCTGAGTCTGCGGATGACGCGAACCGTCGACAGCCAGCTTGCGATCATCGATCAGAACTATTTCCCGGCCTATGTCGCGCTCGCCCAGGCCAATATTCGCTCCGTTGAAGAATCGGCCTATGTCCGTCGGCTGTTGCTGGCGATCGCCGAACCCGGGGATAACGCCGCGAAACTCGATCAGCTGCGCCAGCAGGTCGCAACCACCGGCAAGACCAGCGACGAACTGATCGCCGATGCACGCCGATACATCAACCGGCAGATCGCCGATCCGCTCGATTTTGACGACAACATCGCGCTGGCCCGGCTGGACGACAAGATCGAGGACCTGCAGGAGCAACGGCGGCGTTACGAGGGAGTCCTCGGCAAATTGCTCGGCGCCGCCGAGGCGGGCAACAAACCGGTGGCCGGCGAATTGCTCGGCGAATTGGACGATCTGCGCGACGATTTCGACCGCAAGATCGACGCCGCCCGCAACGAGATGCGCCGCCTCGCGGGTGCTGCCGTCATCGGCACGCGCGCCTACCAGCGGCGCGTCGTCACGATTGGCGTGGCATTGCTGGCGATTGCGGCGCTGCTTGGCCTTACTGTCGCCGCCCTCGTCACCCTCGGTCTGGTGCGCCCCGTGCGCCGCCTGCTGCTCGGCACCGCCGCCGTCGAGCACGGCGCGCTCGATACCGTCGTCCCGGTTACCTCGCGCGACGAAATCGGCTCGCTGACCCAGTCCTTCAACAGCATGGTCGGCGAGCTGCGGGTCAAGGCGCGGATCCGCGACACCTTCGGCAAATATGTCGATCCGCGCATCGTCGCGGGGCTGCTGGACCGGCCGGAGCTGACCGAGGCCAAAGGCTCGCGTCGCGAGATGACGATCTTGTTTTGCGACATGAAGGGGTTCACCGTCCTCAGCGAGGGCATGACGCCGGCGGCACTGGTCAATGTGCTAAACCGGTACATAACCGTGATGTCCGAGCCGGTGCGCCGCAATAACGGCATCATCGACAAGTATATCGGCGACGGGATCATGGCCTTTTGGGGCCCGCCCTTCACCGGCACGGACGATCATTCCGGGCCCGCTTGTCTGGCCGCACTCGATCAGCTCGCCGGCCTTGCCGGATTCCGCGCCGAGCTCCCCGAGATCACCGGTCTCAGGCGCGGCTTTCCCGAGGTCGATATCCGCATCGGCATCGCCACCGGCGATGTGGTCGTGGGCAATATCGGTTCGGAACAGACGCGCAACTACACGGTGATCGGCGATACCGTCAATTTGGCCTCGCGCCTGGAGGCGGCCAACAAGACTTATGGCACGCGTGCGCTCGTCAGTGAAGGAACCAACCGTTTCGCCGCCGATTTGTTGGAGACCCGCGAGATTGATCAGGTCTTGGTCGTCGGCAAGACCGAGTCGCAACGCATCTTCGAATTGCTCGGTCGCAAAGGCGAAGTCAGTGGCGAGCGCTTGGCGCTGCGCGATGCCTTTGGCGCCGCACTCGCCGCCTATCGGCGCAAGAACTGGGGGGAGGCGCGCGCCGGCTTTGAGGGTTGTCTCGAGATCGTGCCCGGTGACGGACCGAGCACGGCGTTGCTCCGCCGCATAGCGCAGTTCTGTACCACCGCACCCGGCCTCGACTGGGACGGCGTGTGGTCGCTGACGGAAAAGTGAGCCCCGGCTGAGATCATTTCGTCCGGTCAGAGCCCGTTTAAATGACTGCTTTCAAGCCATGGGTATCAAAGGCCGCGCAAATCTGGAACCGCAGAAATCCACCCAACCGAGCCGATCCCGACGAATACCGCGAACGGCAGGTGGGGGGCAACAGCAGGCGCCCGGGGCCAACGCGCGCG
>DATKHX010000541.1:0-3050 GCA_035510075.1 Allostellaceae bacterium | reverse complement strand
TTGACGAGGCCGGCGACGAGCTCGGCCATGACCTCGCGCACCTGGCGCTCGGCGCAGCCGATCAGCACCGCGTCTTCCAACGCCTCCTGCGCCAGCTCGCGCAATTCGGCGAGGTTCTCGTTCAATACCTTGATCTTTTCGACGCACGAGACCAGCTCGCCTTCCGGCGTTCGCCAAATCGGGAAATCGTTTGCTTCGCTCATCGCGTTATCCTCGCGGCGTTGCCGCCCTTATTTGAGGCCGCCCGGCATCCCGCCCGGCGGTGCCGTACCCGCCGCCCCACCGCCCGGTACCCCGGCTTCACCCGGCGCCCCGCCTTCGCCGGGCTTTTTCTGACCCCCGGGCTGCGAAAAGATCATCTGGCCGATCAGGTTTTCGAGGCTGACCGGCGCCTGCGTGTATTTGATCTGGCCGCCGGGTGCGATGTCCTTGTCCGAGCCGCCGGGTACCAGCGACATGTATTTGTCGCCGAGCAGGCTCGACGAGATGATCTCGGCGACGGTGTCGTCCGGCAGCTTGTAATCGGGGTTGATGTTCATCCTGACGGTCGCGAGAAAGGTCTTGGGGTCGAGGCGCTCGGAGACGACCGAGCCGACCTTGACCCCGCCGATGCGGACATCGCTGCCGTCGCGGATGCCGTCGACCGCCTGGAACTGCGCCGTGACCGGATAGCCCGCGACCGCGCGCACCTGGCTCGTCGAGTAGGCGAAAAACAGAAACACCGCGGCGACGACGAGCACGACGGCGCCCATCACCGTCTCGATCACATTGCCGCTCATCCGCCGGTTTCCCCGCTCATGCACAGACGACCCGAGCTCTCATACGCCATGCCGCACTACTCGGGCGTCCACGGCTCATAATCGCCGGTCGAGGGCGGGCGCCTGCCGCCGCGCAGGATCGAGCCCGGCGGACGATAGGCGTAGGGTGTGCCGGTCATGTTCGGCAGATGCTCTTTTTCCCAGGGATGACGGGTGCGCGAGCCCGGTTGCGGCACCTCGTCGACCGTGTGATGCAGCCAGCCATGCCACTCCGACGGCACTTTCGACGCCTCGGGCTCGCCCGCATAGACGACCCATCGCTTCTCGCGGCTCTCCCGGCCGCCGCCGCGACGCAAGGGCTGCTGCCGCTTGTCGCGGTAGTAGCGGTTGCCGAGGCTGTCGACCCCGACATGTTCGCCGCGCAGCCAAGTCAACAAACGCGTGCCGATGGTCATCGCTCCATCCGTGCCGATCGCCCAGGCCCGTCCCGCGGCCCTGCCCGCGGCGCGGGTTTATCGCACCGCCGGCCGCGACGGGGCAAGAGCAGGTGGGCGTTGCTCGCGCGCAACATATGGTGGGCTTTTGGCTATCCCGCACAATTTGATTTGCCACCCCCTATCGGAAGGTCTACATCTAGTCCGTTGTACGGTTTCAGCCGCTAAATGTTGCTGCCTGCCACGGCGAGAGACCAAGATTTCGGGGGAAGTAATGCAGATCGAGCGTCGCTTTACCACAGCCGGCCAGGATCCTTACGACACGGTTCGGTTTCGCGCCGCGACCAGCGAGATCCGCAATCCCGACGGCTCGGTCGTGTTTCAGGCCGAAGGCATCGAGGTGCCGGCGGAGTGGAGCCAGGTCGCCGCCGACATCCTGGCGCAGAAGTATTTCCGCAAGGCCGGCGTTCCGGCAGCGCTGGCGCCGGTTGCGGAAGAGGGCGTGCCGTCATGGCTGTGGCGGCGCCGCGCCGACGAGGCGGCACTGGCGGCGATGCCGGAAAGCGCTCGCTCGGGCGCTGAGACCAGCGCCCGCCAGGTTTTCGACCGGATGGCGGGAACCTGGGCCTATTGGGGCTGGAAGGGCGGCTATTTCGACGCGGAAGCGGACGCCGCCGCCTTCTACGACGAGATCAGGCTGATGCTGGCGCGCCAGATGGGCGCCCCGAACTCGCCGCAATGGTTCAACACCGGCCTCCACTGGGCCTATGGCATTGACGGCCCGGCGCAAGGTCATTGGTATGTCGACTACCGCAGCGGCGAGTTGGTGGCGTCGTCGAGCGCCTACGAGCACCCACAACCGCATGCCTGCTTTATCCAGAGTGTGGCCGACGATCTCGTCAATCCCGGCGGGATCATGGATCTGTGGGTGCGCGAGGCGCGCATCTTCAAATACGGCTCGGGCTCCGGCTCCAATTTCTCGAAACTGCGGGGCGAGGGTGAGCAGCTGTCGGGCGGCGGGCGCTCATCGGGGCTGATGAGCTTTCTGCGCATCGGCGACCGTGCCGCGGGTGCGATCAAATCCGGCGGCACCACCCGGCGCGCTGCCAAGATGGTCATCGTCGACATCGACCATCCCGACATCGAAACCTTTATCGACTGGAAGGTCGTCGAGGAGCAGAAGGTCGCGGCCCTCGTCGCCGGCTCAAAGCTTGCCGCCCGCCACCTGAAGCGGATCACGGCGGCCTGCCATGAAGCCGGCGCCGATGTGGCCGACCCCTGCGACCCGGCGCAAAACCCGGCCCTGAAGCGCGAAATCCGCGCCGCCCGTCGCGCCCTCATCCCGGAGAGCTACATCCAGCGGGTGCTTCAGTCCGTCCGGCAGGGCCACACCGACATCGAATTCCGCACCTACGACACCGATTGGGACTCCGAGGCCTATCTGACCGTCGCCGGCCAAAACTCGAACAACTCGGTGCGGGTGTCGAACGCGTTTCTCGACTGCGTCGCCGCCGCCGGCACGTGGCATCTGACCCAGCGCACGTCGGGCAAAATCGCCAAGACGTTGCCGGCGCGCGCTTTGTGGGACCGCATCGGCTATGCCGCCTGGGCTTCGGCCGATCCCGGCCTGCAATTCGATACAACGATCAACGAGTGGCACACCTGTCCCGAAAGCGGCCGGATCAACGCGTCGAACCCGTGCTCGGAATACAATTTTCTCGACGACACCGCCTGCAACCTCGCTTCGCTCAATCTGATGGCATTCCGTCGTGGAGACGGGGGTTTCGACGCCGAGGGCTTTGCGCACGCGGTGCGGTTGTGGACGGTCGTGCTCGAAATCTCGGTGATGATGGCGCAG
>DATKHX010000540.1:0-6466 GCA_035510075.1 Allostellaceae bacterium | reverse complement strand
GGGGTGCGGGCCTGCTCCGGGCGGAACAGGAAATCCTTCATGTAGCCGATCACGTGTCGGCTGTGGCCGCCGACCGTCACCGTATCGCCGCTGCCGCGGGTCAACGCCTCCGCCAAACTCTGTTCCGGGTCGAGGCTTTCGCGCCGCTGATCGAGCATGACTTGCACCAGGTTGGTGCCGAGCCGCACTGCGCCGGCATCAGGAGACAGCACGCCGGTCAACAGGTTGAGTAGTGTGGTCTTGCCGGCGCTATTTGGGCCGACTATCCCGACACGGTCACCCCGCATGACCCGCACCGAAAAATTCCGCACGACCAGATGATCGCCATAGGCTTTGGAGATGCCCTCCGCCGCGGCAACGAGCCGCCCGGACAAGTCCGCCTGCGCCGCTTCGAGGCGGGCCGTGCCGGTCGCGCCGCGATGCTCTCTTCGCTTCCGCCGCAGTGCGTGCAACACGGCGAGTCGGCGCTGGTTGCGCGTGCGCCGGGCCGTGACGCCGTAGCGCAGCCAATCCTCCTCCATCGCGATCTTACGGCCTAACTTATGCTGCTCGTCAGCTTCCTGCGCGAGGACCGCGTCGCGCCAAGCCTCAAATGCCGAGAAACCCTCATCCAAGACGCGCGTAACGCCGCGGTCGAGCCATACGGTGCTGCGCGAGAATCGTTCGAGCAGCCGCCGATCATGGCTGATCAGAACGATGCCGGCCCGGATTCCGGCCAGTTCCCGTTCCAGCCATTCGATCCCGGGCAGGTCCAAGTGATTGGTCGGCTCGTCGAGGAGCAGGATGTCGGGCGAGGGAGCCAATGTGCGGGCCAGCGCCGCGCGGCGTGCTTCGCCGCCGGACAAGGATCCCGGATCTTCATCGCCGGAAAGACCGAGTTCCTTCAGCAGATACAGCGCCCGGTGCCGACCGTCCGCCCTCGCGCTGTCAAACCCCGCCTCGACATACGCCAAGGTTGTGCCGAAACCGGCCAGATCGGGTTCCTGCGGCAGGTACTGGATCGGTGCGCCGGGCTGCGCAAACCGCTCGCCGGTATCGGCCTGTACCAGCCCGGCGGCGATGCGCAGCAATGTCGATTTGCCAGAGCCGTTGCGCCCGACCAAGCAGATCCGGTCGCCGGCTGCAACCGCCAAAGTCGCGCCGGAAAGCAGCGGCGTCACACCGAAGGTGAGGCTGATGTCCTGTAGCAGAAGCAGTGGTGGCGGCATGGGTGGCTAGGGCTCAGGGTGTTCTCGACGGTACGGCAGCGAGATCGCCTTCGGAACCGAAGATGCGGCATCCGCCAATCTTCGCGTGACGAGAGGTCACGGGCCTACTCGACCATCAGCCTCGGCGCGAATGCGGGGGGCCAGCCTGCGCCAGTACTGGCGATGGCGTCGACGCCGGCGCGCCGGAACTCCCGGTGACTGGGTAGCTCTAGCGAAGGAACGTCGCGCTAAACAGCGAGGCCGGGAAGATGGCGCAAGGCGATCGAGAATCAGGCCGCACATTCAGGTTTCGGACCATGTCTGGCAGGGACGCGGACGAGGTGATCGAATGAGACGGCGCGAGCTCGGCAGGTCGCGGCGGCACCCTGCTTCATGCCTCGAGATGGTCGAAACCCGCGCCTTCGTGACATAGATTGCTCTCACCAAGTGATTTGAGATACGGCGTCTCCCGCGTCGATTTGCCGGCCATCCGCTGCGCTCAGAGGAAACCACATGCCGTTCTCGTTCAACGACATTCACACCGTCGGGGAAGTCCTCGCATTCGCAGCTCGGACCGAGATCATGCCGAGATTCGGCAAGCTCACCCCGGCACAAGTTCGCCGCAAATCGTCTACGTTCGATCTCGTAACCGAGGCCGATGAAGCCGCCGAGGTCGCGATAACCGCGGCATTGAAATCGGCATTTCCCGACGGCGTCGTCATCGGGGAGGAGAGCACGCACAGAAAACCCGCGCTTCTCCAAACTATCGCTGATGCCGAATTGGCCTTCATCGTCGATCCGATCGACGGGACAAAAAACTTCGCCTCCAACCTACCCTTATTCGGCGTTATGGCGGCGGTGACGATCCGCGGCGAGATAATCGCCGGCGTGATTTATGACCCGTTATGCCGGGACTGGGCTTACGCCGTTCGCGGAGGTGGAGCTTGGGCCGAGCATGAAGACGGGAGTCGCATTGCGCTGCGGGTCGCAGACCCCGTACCCGTATCTAAAATGGAAGGCTTCATCGGCACGACCTACCTGCCCGAGCCGCTACGCACCACCGTGAACACGAATCTATCCCGACTGGCGACCAATACTTCGTTGCGATGCGCCGCCCACGAGTACCGGGTGGCGGCGGCCGGACACTGCCATCTCCTGTTCTATAATCGCTTGATGCCCTGGGATCATGCTGCTGGCTGGCTCCTGCATCATGAAGCGGGCGGGTACGGCGCCCATTTCGATGGTGCGGCCTATCATCCGACGCATTTCAACGGTGGCCTGATCTACGCGCCTGACGAAGCCAGCTGGCACTTGGCGCGCGCCGCATTGCTTGAGAAATAGGATCGACCGTATGCCGCCGCTAACCCATCCCACACCATGGCCCCTCTATAGAGCTGGGTCCTCCTCTCCGGGAGGACCCAGTAGTAGCAGCGTCAGGTGAACAGAGGAGGACCGCAGGAACCTAGTTGAGATGGTAAATCCTGGCGGCATTGCCTCCGGCGATCTTGGCCTTCTCCTCTTCAGTGCAGTGCACCAGAATCTCTTCAATGATTTGGTGGCTCCTGGGGAAGGTGGACTCGACATGGGGATAATCTGAACCCCAGAGGAGATTGTCCACCCCGATGATGTGGCGGTCGCGTATGCCTATCTCATCTTCCTGGAAGCCCGCAAACACGTTGCGGTGAAAATAGTCGCTGGGCAGCATGGCTTCCTTGAACCGATAGCGCTCTTGCTGGACTCGTTGGGTGTAGGTGTAGTCGATGCGGTTCAGGAAGTGGGGAATCCAGGATAGTTCGTGCTCCACAGTGCCGACCCGGAGTTTTGGAAAGCGCTCAAAGACGCCGCTGAAGATCATATCGGCAAGAGACATCCGCACCCAGTGGTCGGCGTTAGCCAGGAAGGAGTTGCGCACGCGGTTGCGGTCCTCGAGCGCAAAATCCTGCCCTGGGCCCGGCCGGTTGGTCGCGATGTGCATGCCAACGGGAATATCCAAATCCTGGGCCGCCGCCCACAGCGGCTCGTACATCGGATTGTCGTACCCC
Source organism: Allostellaceae bacterium (assembly GCA_035510075.1). GTDB lineage: Bacteria > Pseudomonadota > Alphaproteobacteria > ATCC43930 > CGMCC-115725 > AP-15. Next base: position 3,237 of record DATKHX010000540.1, on the reverse strand, counting down.
TTCCCCTCCGGGGGATAGACGGTGATCATGCCGCCCGCCAGCCCCATCCTGGCACAGCGCTGCAGTTCCCTGACGCCCTCCGGCACATCGTCCACGTTGATCATGGCGATGCCTTTGAGGCGCTTGGGCTCCCCGGCGCAGAACTCGGCGAGCCAGTCGTTGTATCCCCTGAAAATCTCCGACAGCAGTGCACTGTCCGGCACGCTGTAAAGCAAGAGACCGACCGTGGGATAGACAATGCTTACATCGACCCCATCGGCATCCATATCCGTGACGTGCGCCCCGGGATCGTAGCCGCCGCGCCGGACTTTATCGAAGGTGGTGGTGCGGACCAGCTTTTCCGGCTCCTCGAACCGCATTCCGGTCTGTGTCCCGGCGGCCAGCCCGATCACCCGGTGGCCGTTGCAGAACCACCAATCGCCATCATACTCGCGGACAAGCTGTGGGACCCGGTCCTTGAACTCCGGCTTGGCTCTGCTCGTCCACAGGTCCGGCGGCTCAAACACGTGATTGTCCGATGATATGACCCGGTAATTCGCCATGATTTGACCCTCCCTTGGTGTTGAGCGCTTTCGCACTCCCTGCCGTCTACAACCCTCTCCAGCCCCACTATACTGATTACGGAACCTCGCCCATATGGTGAACTGTGCTCCGGGGGTCGGTAGCTGTTTTAGGCGCTTAAGGCGAAGCCCGACAAAATATTTGTCGATCGTCAAGCGGCGAGACCGAGCTCGTGGAAGACGCCCTGCATTGCGACTTGGATTGTGCGGTAGTGGGTATCGATGGGTTTGGGGTTGTGTGTGCCTCGGGTTGGGCGGAGGGGCTGAGCGGCAGCGAGCAAGGGCTCGATGGCCTTGCGTCGCAGGACGATCAGCGCGGTCATCGCTCTCAGGCCGGCCGGAAGTGGTTCATAGCGGCGGGTGTGGCCGATCCGGCGAACGATCTGTTTGCCGCGAAGTTTCTTGAGATCATAGGCAGCGCGGCGAGGGCCGTACTGAAGAGGACGTTGATTGCTGAGCAGGCGCACGCGAGCGGCGATGTCGGAGGCTGTGAAGCCGGCCGGCGAGGGGGATAAGGCGATCAGTGCTTGGACAACGTGGCGCATGCGTGCCTTATTGAGATCAATGCCACCGACGAGAGTTTTGCCGACGTGTGAGGCGAGCGGGAGACGCTCGAGCATGTCATCAGCGATAAAGCACTGATCGATGCAGCTGAGAGCATCGGCAAATCTGTCGAGTATGGCCTTCAATCGGGAAACCGCTTCAGGAAACGTCTCTAGGGAGCGGCCACACTTCAGCTCCTGCGTGTTGTGGGCAACCGCTTCGATGCGAAGGACGCGTTCGCCTTTGGTATAAATCTTCAGAGTCAGCTTGCCGCAATGCAGCTTGAAGATCGTCAGATCATACACAGGTCTCTCGACCGCGACTTCCCATTTGGCCGGACGCCGGCGATTTTTTGGGCGGTGCCTGTAACCCAGGATGGTCTTGATGGTTTTCAGGTCGAGCGGCGCGCGGCTGCGGTCGATCAGCGCCTGAAACACTTGGTCCATGTGCGCGCCGACCTGGAAGACCAGGTTTCGGCTATATTCGATTTGATAGTTGGAGTATTGGTAGCGAAACCCGGTCCGCTTCTGCTCGTCGAAGTCGAGGGCGAAGCAGAGACAGGCGTAGATCCAACGCTCGCAAACCTGGCTCAGCCGCCCTATAGCCCGATGCTCGGACAAGGTGTCTGCGATCTTCGCCAGAGCTGCGGCGTCAGAGATAGTCGTAAAACAATTTCCCTGCTTGGTGAAAGAGATGCCGGCCTTACGCGCTTGGCAGGCAACGTATTCATGGCCGTTCAACATCACTTGGGCGGGGAAGGGAGGGTGGCCGCTGATCTTGATCGTCAGATGACCCCAGTCGCGGTCGAGGACGTGAAACGAGTAGTGGTTGACATAGGGGAACGGTTTCTTTCGTTCGATGTGGTGGTTGGCGCCGACAGTCCATACCGGGGCCTGTGCCCGGCCGACGAGTACGAGAAACAGCCCTTGGGTGACCTTCGTCTTGGCCAGATATTCTTCGGCCAGGTCGTGCTTGCGTTGCCCGGCCGAACAGTCGATCACGGGAATGTCGTGGGCCTTGGCATACCCGCGCAGGCGGCGGCTGAACCGACCGGCGAGCCGCATGAGATAGGCGTTCTCGAGCGTCTCGTCCGATCCGGTGAGCGCCCGCCACCACAGCCGGAACCCGCCGGGAAGATGGCCGTTGCGGAAATACGCGTTCAGAACGATCCGGTCGACGCAGTCGTAGCTGCCGCCCAGTAAATCCTGATAGAGAGTGCTGAGCCCGTCGGTCATGAAGGTAGGTTACAAGCACCCGGCCGCCCGTTTCAAACTGCCCCTCAGGGGCCACTTTTTCGCAGCCGCGTCTGCGAAAAAAGCGTAGATTCTAGCCCGGAGAATCATAGGCAAGAAGAGTCGAACAATCTGACGGCGTCAGGCGGCAAGCAGGTCGACGATCTGTTGGAGTAATCAAAATTTATTTTACATGGTTTCGATGTTTTTGCCTGGGGAAGGGACTCCTGAAAATCGCTGGCGCGTGTCGATATACTGACAAGTTTTTAGTAATTACTAAGTTGACAATTGGCGGCTTTAGGCATAGATCTACCCGACATTCGTACTCGGCACGGAACTCTCGATTGCACGGGCAGCGCGCCAGCAATTTCGGCGGCGTCGACCCAATCGGCACGCCGACAGTGTGTGATCGCGTCCGCACCGGACGAGGGAAGTCCAATCGAAAGAATATTCAACGCGACGGATATTTTGCTTTTAGCCATAAGGAGAGATCCGCAAATGATCGAGAAGAGGGGCCGCGGGCAGCCGAAGTTTCAGCCGACCCAGGACCGGCGCAATCAGGTTAAGCTGATGAAGGCTCTGGGAATACCGGAGGACCGGATTTGCAAGACGATCACCAACCCGCGGACCAACAAGCCGGTGGCCGCGATGACGCTGGCGCGGGCCTTCGCGCCCGAGCTTGAGAGCGGCGCTACCGAGTTCCACGCGTGACCGCACCCCTCGACCCCGAAACCAAGCGCCTGCGGCGGCTGTCGCCGGGCGCGCTCGCCGACGAGGCGCTGGCGCTGAAGAAGCGCATCGACGCGATCAAAGACGAGGCGATCCGCCGCCGCCTGAAGACCGCCGAGGGCGAGGCCGGCCGCATCACGCTGTCGCCGCCCGGCTCGCAGGACCGCACCGAG
>DATKHX010000539.1:0-7689 GCA_035510075.1 Allostellaceae bacterium | reverse complement strand
TACACCCGCAGGCGAATTTGCTCGCGCACTGTCGTCGGCACTTGCAGCTGGTCGACGAACCAGCGCGACGACAGATACGGCGTCACCAAATCATAGCGGCCGTTGGCGATCAGCACCTTTGTCCCGGGACGGTTGATCAATGCCGCTTCCAGCGAGGCCAGCGCCAGCCCCGGCCCGCCCTCCCGGTGCTCGCCGTGCCAGTTCCAGTGCCGGACGACATCGCCCGACAGCACCTCGTAAGGCATATCGGTGTGGTAGCCGAGCGTGTCGCCGACATAGGCATTGAAGGCCGTCCCGAAATCGGCGGCGATCGGCCGTAGCAGCGTATCGCCGGCGTGTTCGTGCTGGTCCGAGGGAGCGGGGCGCGCGATCGTGCCGTCATAGAGGCTGACCGTCTCGCCGCGCGGGCGCAAGATCTCTTGCGCGTAAACGTGGTTCGGGACGCGCGCCCGATAGCGGCTCACGATATCCGCCGGAAGGCCGATCATCCCGGCGACCCGAGCGACAAACGCGTCCTTCGGCGGGAGCCGCCCCGGCATCCCGGCAAGCCCCACCAGATAATCCGAGAGGGCGAACCGCTCGACGGCACTGAGATCCGCGCCATCACTCTGCCCCGCCCCCAGCGCTGCGGCGGTGGCGGCATAAGTCGGAAGATAAAAACCGGCGGCGAGCACGTCGCGCTCGCTCGGATGAAGGATCGAGAGATCGAGCGCCGGCGAGATCAGCACCAGCCCGCTGACCGTGACATTGGCGTCGCGCGGCAGCCGCTCCGCCATCGCCGCGGCGCGGAACCCGCCATAGCTCTCGCCCACAAGATAGACCGGCGAATCCCAGCGCTGGTGCCGGGTCAGCCATAGCCGCACGACCGCGTCGAGCGACGACAGGTCGGTCTCGACATCCCAGTATGCCTCGTCGGGGTTTTTCTCGCTGCCCTCGCCGCGGCTGTAGCCGGTGCCGACCGGGTCGACAAAGACGAGATCGGTAAACGGGAGCCAGGTCGAGGGGTTGTCGACGAGATGAACCGGCGGGGTCGGCGCGTCGCCACTGGCCGGCGTGTCGAGAACCCTGGGGCCGAGGGCGCCGAGATGCAAAAAGACCGAGGCGGCCCCCGGCCCGCCATTGAAGACGAAGCTCACCGGCCGCGGTGCGGCGCCCGCCGCCGGCAGAATGTACGAAACCGTGAAGATCGAGGCGGTTGTCGCACCCTTGCGGTCGGTCAGCGGCAAGGCCTCGGCGACCGCGTCATAGTCGATGTGACGGTCGCCGAGGACGATCGCGTGATGGGTCGAGACCCGCGGCGGCAGCGCGCTTTCCGGCTTGCCTTCGGCGAGCGCACCGCCAGCGCCCAGCGTCACCAGCAGCACGATGGCGGTAACGGCGATTCTCGTCATCGTGTCCTCGCTGGCCGATGGGTGAAGGTTTGCACGTTACATCAGCGCGCGAGAGATGAAATACTGCGGCAGAGGCAAAGTTGCCGCGGTCTGGCCAAGGGGAAGATGCGATGCCGAGCTCTGCGCGCGTGGCTCTGATCACCGGGTGCGGCAAGCCGGTCGGCATCGGCAATTCGACGGCGCGCGCCCTCGCCGCGGCCGGGGTGACGGTCGTCGTGTCCGATGTAATGCCGACGGGTGTCGCCAACGAGCACAATGTCCAGGGCGACATGGACGCGTCCTGGGGCGGCGTCGACAGCCTGGTCGAGGCGATCGCCAAAGCAGGCGGCACCGCCTCGTCGACCCTCGGTGACGTCGGCGTCGAAGCCGATGCCGGGCGCATGGTCGAGGAGGTGCTGGGCCGCTACGGCCGGCTCGACATCCTCGTCAACAATGCCGGCGCGCCACAGGGGGCCGACCGCAACGAGATCGAGGACGTGCCGCTCGAAGCCTGGGAGCGCACGATGGGGGTCAACGCCCGCGGCTGCTTTCTGATGTCGCGTGCGGCGGTCCCGGCGATGCGTAGGGCCGGCTGGGGCCGGATCGTCAGCGTGTCATCGAAGGCGGCGTTCCGCCCCGGCCATAACCGGGCGACCTATGCCGCCTCGAAGGCGGCGATCGTCGGCTTCACCAAATCGCTCGCGTTCGATTTGGCGCCGATCGGGATCACCGTCAACGCCGTCTGCCCGGGTCCGATCCGCACCTCGCGGGCGATCAGCACCAACCGCCGCGAATATGGCGACGACCTCGAAATTGGCTTTGCCGAGCGCTCCAAGGCGATCCCGATGGGCCGCTTCGGCAGCCCCGACGAGGTGGCGGCAGTCATCGCCTTCCTCGCCTCCGACGCCGCCGCCTTCGTCACCGGCCAAGCCATCGGCATCGACGGCGGCTGGTAGCCTCTCGCGGGCTCGACGATGGCGGCTCAATGGGGGCGTAAGCTTTGGTCGAGTGCAGCAGCGAGAATGCGCCCGAGATAGCGCGCCACCGCATTACGGTCCGAAGCGACAAGCACGCCTAATGGGTCTGCGTCGCCGGCTTCGACCGTGGTAATCTTAGCGGGACGGACGATCGAGGGGGCCGGCAGGCCTGCCGCGCCGAGGTCCGACACCGGCACATCCCCATCCCAGCCGCGATTTTCGGCGCTGGTTATCATCAGCAGCCATAACAGACCGTGTGCTTCTTCGATCTCTCCGGCCGCAATTACTACTGCAGGCCGGCGCTGGCGTACTGGGCGATCCGTATATGGAAACGGAACCTTCACGACATCCCAGCAGCTAAAGATCGCCATACGCTCGCTCATCCGCCTCAGACGACCATTCGCGAAAGGTGCCGAAAGGATTCTCGACCGAATTCCGCTTGGCCTTGCTCAGGATCACGCGGTCTCCCTCGATCCGATATTCGAGTTCGTCGCCCGCGGCCAAATGGAGAGCCGCTCTGACCGACTGTGGGATGGTTGTCTGGGCTTTGCTGGTTAGCTTGCTGGTGATCACTTCTAGTTCTTTCGCAGATCTTATGGGGTAAGGAATTTCCTTACCACTTTCAAGATGCGCCAGCGAGCAAAAAATCAGCAAAGGGCCGCAGGACATTTAGGCTTTACAGTCCGAGCTTGCGGCGCGCGGCGGTGCTGATCGACTGGCGCAATTTGCCGATCTCGGCCCATGGGTCGGAGTTTAGCGAGGCGAGCCTGGACGGCAAGGTGGCGACGGTGAAGCCCTCCGGCCGGGCGCCAGCCTCGAGCTCGCTCCAGGCCAGCGGGGTGGATACGGTGGCCCCGGGCCGGGCGCGGCTCGAATAGGCGCCGACCGCCGTGGCGCCGCGTGCGTTGCGCAGGTAGTCGATGTAGATCCGGCCCTGGCGCGCCCGCTTCGACTGGTTGGCTGTGTAGCGCTGGGGGTACCGTGCCGCCGTATCGTCGGCGACCGCTTTCGTAAAATTCTTGACCTCGTCCCAGCCGAGGCGGGGAAGCAGCGGCACGACGACGTGCAGCCCCTTGCCGCCGGTGGTCTTGACAAAGCTTTGCAAGCCGAGACCCGCGAGCACGTCGTGGATTTCGAGCGCCGCCTCGCTCACCTGCGGCCATGGCAACCCTTCATCCGGGTCGAGATCGAAAGTCACCCTGTCGGGCTGCTCGAGCCGGTCGATTGTCGAGCCCCAGGGGTGGATTTCGAGCACGCCGATCTGCACCAATGACAACAGCCCGGCCAGATCCTCGACAGCCAGATGGATCTCGGCGTCGATTTCGATGCGGGTCACCGCCTCGGGCACGCTGGCGCCGGCGTGCTTTTGATAAAACAGCTCGCCGCCCACCCCGGTCGGCGCGCGCACCAGGCTCAGCGGGCGATGGGCGAGATGCGGCAATGCCCAGTCGGCGACATTGGCGTAATAGCGCGCCAAATCGAGCTTGGTGAACCCTTGGCCGGGATAGAGCACGCGGTCGGCATGCGTCAGCCGCACGCCTTCGAACACCGTGCTGCCGTCGCGGGCGAGCGCTGCGGGCTCACGCTGCGGGGCGGATTTGGCGGGCTGTGCTGCCGGCGTCGATAACGGCATTTCGCGTACGACCTCCCTCGCATTCTTGTCCTCGCGCAATCCCAGAAACGTCGCGTGCCGCAACACGCCGTCGCCGGTCCAGCTGCCGTAGCGGATTTCGGCGACGAGCGCGGGCTCGGCCCAATGCACGCCTTTGACGATGGCGCCCTTCGGCAATGCGTCAACCGGGCGCTCGGTCCGCGCGAGACGGTCCAGCCGTGACCGTAAATCGACCAGCTGTGCATCGCTAAATCCGGTGCCGACGCGGCCGGCATAACACAGCTCGCCTCGCGGGTCGTAATAGCCGAGGATCAGCGCCCCCAGCCCCTGACGACCGCCGGCCGGGTCGCTGAACCCGATCACGGCGAATTCCTCGCGGTTGGCGCATTTGACCTTGAGCCAGCTGTCGTGCCGCCCTGATCGGTAGGGGCTGTCGCGGCGCTTCGACACAATGCCTTCGAGCCCATAGCCGCAGGCATGATGGAAGAATTCGGGGCCGCGCCCGATTTGATGGTCGCTGTATCGCAAATTTCCGTCGGCTTGCGGGGGCAGCAGCGCGGCCAGCGCCGTCTTGCGGTCCAACAACCCCGCGTCGGTCAGGTCCCAGCCGTCGCGATGGAGCAAATCGAAGGCATAAAACACCAACGTTTCGGTGCGGCCGGTGGCGATCGCGTCTTGAAGATGGCCGAAATCGGTCGTGCCGTCGGCTTCGAGATGGACGAGCTCGCCATCGATCAGCGCCGCCTCGACCGGCAACTCGGCGAGACGCGCGGCGAGCGCCGGGAATTTCCCGGTCCAATCGAGGCCGTTGCGGGTCGACAGCCGTGCCTTCCCCTGACGGATCAGCGCCAGCAGGCGATAGCCGTCGTACTTGATCTCGTGCAGCCAATCCGGCCCATCCGGCGCCGCTGTCACCGCATACGCCAGCAGCGGCTGCGGGTCGGCCGGCATCCGCGCTTTCTTGGCGCCGGCGATGCGCGCGAGATCGGCAGATGGCGGCCCGGAACGAGCGACGGCGGGGCGCTCCTCGCCGTTCGGCCCCCAAATCCGGTCGCGGTCGGCGGCGATCTCGTCGATCGTGCGGCCGGTCGCAGCACTCGACGGATTCTCGGCGACAACTGCGTTGCCGCTTCCCGGCATTGCCGCTTCGTCGCGCTCCTTGATCAAGAGCCAGTTCTCTTTGTTGCGGCCGGCATGCTTGCCGCCCATCCGCACCAACGCCCATTTGCCGTGCAATTTCTGCCCGTCGAGCGCGAATTTGAGATTGCCCTTTTCGTAGGCCGCTCGCGAATCGGGATCGAGCGGTCTCCAGCTGCCGCGGTCCCAGATCATCGAGGCGCCGGCGCCGTACTGGCCCGCGGGAATGACGCCCTCGAACCCGCCATATTCGAGCGGATGGTCTTCGACATGCACCGCGAGCCGCTTTTCGCCGGGATCGGTGCTCGGCCCCTTCGGCACCGCCCAGCTTTTCAGCACCCCGTCGAGCTCGAGCCGGAAATCGTAATGCAGCCGGCGGGCAGCATGTTTCTGGATCACGAAGGACAGCGCCGGCGACGCCTTCGGCCGGGCCGCGGCACCCGCCGGCTCCGGCGTCTTGGCAAAGTCGCGCTTTCTTTTGTATTCGGTCAGCGCCATTGCCGCCGCTCGCCCGTCCAAAAGCCGTCTCTATCCAACACCTGTCGCACCCGTTGCGCAGCGCCACATAATGTGCATTCGTTAGGCCGCAGCATAGGAGATCGACATGCCGCGCGCGAGTTGGAGCGGGTTTCTGCGTCTTTCTCTCGTCACTTGCCCGGTTTATCTGAGCCCGGCGACGACCGAGTCGAAGCGGATTCGCCTCAATCAGCTCAATTCGAAGACCGGCAACCGGGTTTCGCAACGTCTCGTCGACTCGAAGACCGGCGAGGAGCTGAGCCGCGACCAGATCGTCAAGGGCTTCGAATTCGACCGCGACCGCTATGTCACGATTAGCGACGACGAGTTGAAGGACCTGCAGATCGAGTCGTCGAAGATCATCGAGCTCGACCGCTTTGTCGCGCGCGACGAGGTCGACCCGCTTTATCTCGACACGCCCTATTTCGTGTATCCCGACGGCGAGATCGCGGCCGAGACCTTCCGCGTCGTCGGCGAGGCCATGGGGCGCGCGAACAAGGTCGGGCTGGGCCGCATCGTCCTGGCGAACCGCGAGCGGCTGGTATTGGTCGAGCCGCGCGGTGCCGGCCTCTTGATGTCGACCTTGCGCGCCAGCGACGAGGTGCGCGCCGCCGATTTCGGCGACAAAGAGGACGGGCAGAACGACCCCGAGCTTGTGGCGCTCGCCGAGACCATCATCGATCGCAAGGCCGGCGCGTTCGAGCCGGCGAACTTCCACGATCACTACCAGGACGCGCTGCGCGAGCTGGTCCAGAGCAAGCTCAAGGGGGAAGTGACGGCAACCTCGGAAGCGATCGCCGAGCCGCCAAAGGTCATCAATCTGATGGACGCGCTAAAGCGCAGCCTCGCCCGTGAAGAAGCCGCCGGCGGGAGGGGTGCGCCCGCGGCGGCGACGGCGCCGGGAAGGCGCGCGAAATCGGCCGGCGACCGGCGCCAACCCGCGCTCTTGCTTCCGGTGTCAGGCGGGCGCGACGCGAAGTCCCGGCCGGAGGCAGAGCGGGCTGCACCCGCGGCATCAAAGCGGCGCAGAACCCGCGAAGAGGCCGCACCCGAACCCGCTGCCGAGCCGGCGGCCGCCACCGGGCGACGCCGCAAGGCCTGAGGCAGGGTCAGGCCGCCGCGTCTCCGAGCAGAGCCGCGGCGACGGGCGCCAGATCGAACCGCCCGCGCTTCAGATCGTGACCGGCGCCGTCGATCGGGATCAGCCGTGTCGCCGCCGCGATCAGCGATATCGCCGACCTGACCTCCGTGATGGTACCGAACGGGTCGGCAGTGCCCTGCACGAACACGGCCGGGACCCGCAGCCGCGGAAAATGCTCGGTGCGCAGCCGATCGGGTTTGCCCGGCGGGTGCAGCGGATAGGAAAACAACAGCAGACCTGCCGCCGCCGCGGGCTCGTCCGCCGCGAGCATTGTCGCCTGGCGCCCGCCATAAGACTGGCCGCCGAGAAAGATCCGCCCCGGCACAAGCTCGCCCATCGCTGCGACCGCGCTCTTCAACCCGGCCCGATCGGCGGCCGCCGTCGACGGCGACGGTGGCCCGGTCGGCCGGCGCTGCCGGAACGGCAGATCGCACCGCAACACGCAGAGACCCCAATCGGCAAACGCGCTCGCCGCCGCCACCAGCAGCGGTGCGTTGCAATTGCCCCCCGCCCCGTGCGTCAACACCAGCCCGCGCCCCTCCGCACGCTGTGGCTCGTGCAGGAACCCACGAACGCCAGGCTCTTCAAACGCGACGACGCTCGCCATGCGTTCAGGATCTTCGGTCCGTAGTCGCAGCATCAGTTTTGAACCGCCAACACGCCTCGGCTTTGTTCGGGACGGCTGGTGATCGTCACTCGCCAGGGGCTGCCGAGCGCGGTCTGCCAGGGTTGGGTCCATCCATCCCGTCGCCGGACTGTATTGCTGTTGCGAGCGCAGCAGCGGATACCCGGCTTGCGACGACACGACCACACAACCACGACTACTCCTTCTTGCCGGGGCGGCCGGCCATCTGCGCCATGAACATCTGCTGCAATTGCTCGAAACCCTTCAAGGTCGCCGGCAGCCAGGTTTCGATCATCGCCTTGGCGTCCATC
>DATKHX010000538.1:0-2447 GCA_035510075.1 Allostellaceae bacterium | reverse complement strand
CTGGTCGAGTGCCGCGATGAAACCGTTTTTCCCGGAAATTTGCGCCGTCATCTTGTCATCAGCCATGATCGTCATTCCCGCGTCGGATCGAGATGTGACGGGACACCCGCCCGGCCTCGACCAAAATGCCATCGAGCGGGTTAATAGTGGCACGGCGTTCAAGACCGCGCAATTTTCGTCTTGCCTGATGAACGCCGCAGCTCGGCTTGCAGCGCTCGCCCGGAAACTCTGCCACTTTGCGATCCCAGCGTGACTGCGGCACCGGGCTTCCATCCGGCCGCCCAGGCGCATCCCGGCTCGCTCGCGACAGCAGCGCGCCGTCCGTTCCGGAGGCTGCCTCGGTCTGCGAACACCCGGCGCTTCTCAGCGGCGATCGGCGCTGCTCCGCCGCGGGTCGTCCGCTTGGTAGTTCGCCGCATTCTGCCCGGTATGCGAGCGCAGCTCGCGGCCGGCCATCGCTTCGAGGATGCGGGCGGCGATCGGAAATCCTTGTTGACCCCACCCTTGGGCCTGGGCGCGGTGCAGTACGTCGTGGGCGAGGAGGCCGAGATTGGCGGGCGAGCCGACTTCGCGGGCGAGCTCGCAGGCCAGGTGCAGATCCTTGGCGACGATGTCGAGGGTGCCGCCGGCGGTGAAGGCGCCCGACAATACCGAGCGCGGGATGTTGTCGAAGGTGCGGCTCGCGCCGGCGCTGAACGGCACGATCTGCGCCAGGGTGCCGGGGTCGACGCCGGCCTTGGCGCCGATCAAGAGGCCTTCGAGGGCGGCCACGAAATTGGTGTAGCCGAGATATTGCGTGACGAGCTTGGCGATGCAGCCGGCACCCGCTTCGCCGACATAAAAGATATTGCGAGCGATCGCCTCGAAGAGCGGCCGGCAGCGGGCGAAGACGGCCTCGTCGCCACCAACCATAACGGTCATGCCGGGCGGCCGGCCGCTGACCGGCGCGTCGAGCATCGCCACACCCTTGGCACGGCACGCCTCGCCGACCTTGCGCGCCACCGCCGGCGCGTTGGTGGTCAAGTCGATATAGCAGCCGCCCGCGGAGAGCCCGGCGAGGATGCCGGTCGCGGGGTCGAGCACCGCCGCCTGCATCTGGTCCGGGCCGGGGAGCGACGTGAACACGATCTCGCTCTGCTCGGCGACCGCGCGTGGGCTCGCGGCAGCATTGGCGCCGCGCCCGGCGAGCGCCTGCGTCGCCTCGCGCCGAATGTCGTAGACGGTCAATGCATGACCGGCATCGACCAGGCAGCCGGCGATCGGCGTCCCCATCGTGCCGGTGCCGATAAAACCGATCTGCATTCTGCGTGTCCTCCCGTCAGGCGCGGCCTCGCATCATGCTCGGCGGATGGCACGGCCGCTCGCGCGTCGGCTATTGTGCGCCCACAAGCCGGCCCGGAGGAAGAGATGCAGATAGGGTTCAACCTGCCGATCAGCGGCCCGTTGTCGGACCCCGACACCGTGGTCCGCATCGCGCAAGAAGGCGAGGCCCTCGGCTACGACTATTTGACCCTGACCGACCATATCGTGCTGCCCAATCTCGAGGTGCCGGGCTACCCCTATTCCGAGAGCGGCGAATTCTTTGGCGAAGGGCCGCAGAACCGGCACGACCAGTTGACCGCCGCCGCCTTTGTCGCCGCGAAGACCAGGCACATTCGGCTGGTGCTGGCGGTCATGGTGGTGCCGTACCGGCCGGCGGTGCTCGCCGCCAAGATGCTGGCGACGGTCGACGTGCTGTCGGGCGGGCGGCTCACCGTCGGCATCGGCGCCGGCTGGCTCGAAGCCGAGTTCGATGCGATCGCCACCACACCCTTTGCCGCGCGCGGAGCGGTCACCGACGATTACATCCGCGCCTTCCGCACCCTGTGGACCGAGGCAGCGCCGCAACATCGCGGCGAGTGGGTCGAATTCGACAATGTGCTTTTCGAGCCGAAGCCGGTGCAAAAGCCGCATCCGCCGATCTGGGTCGGCGGCGAGAGCGGGCCGAGCTTGCGCCGCGCCGCCCGGCTCGGCGACGCGTGGTACCCGATCGGCAGCAACAACCGGCATCTGCTCGACACTTTGCCGCGCTATCGCGCCGGTATCGCGCGGCTGCGCCGGTTCGCGCAAGAGGCTGGCCGGGACCCCGCCACCGTCGCATTGACCTACCGCGTCAAGCGCTATGGCGAGGCGGTGCCGGCTACGGCTTCGGACGGCGAGCGCCGCCTCTTTTCCGGCGGCACCGCCGATCTCATCGATGATCTCCGGGCGCTGCGCGATCTCGGCGTCAGCGCCGTCGACATCGATTTCGAGCGGCCCGACGCCGCCGCCTCGATCGCCGAGATGCGCCGCTTCAAGGAGACGGTGCTCGCCCGCGTATGACGGCTCGCAACAACCTACCCGACGCCGTGGTCCTTGAACCAGGCGAGCATGGTGGCCCAACCGTCCTTGGCGGCCTCGGCCTGGTA
>DATKHX010000537.1:0-2441 GCA_035510075.1 Allostellaceae bacterium | reverse complement strand
TCGGCCACCAATTTGCGAATGTCCTCGTCCGACAAAGCGGCGGCGTCTCGGCCCATCGAGGCGATGCGCGCCCGCGCTTGTGCGATCTGAGTCGGGTTCATCTCGTCGGCCTCGCTGCCGCCGTGGATCCTGCGTGAGTTGGCGGTGATCCCGGTGCCAATATGGCCGGGCATCACGACCGAGCATTTGATATGCGGCGCGTTGATCTCGAGATCGGTGATCAGCGCCTCGGTAAAGCCCTTCACCGCGAATTTCGCGGCACTGTAGGCAGTGTGCGGGATGCGGGGCCCAACCGACGCCCAAAACCCGTTGACGCTGCTGGTGTTGACGATGTGGCCCTCATCGGCCTTCAGCAGCATCGGCAGAAAGGCGCGGGTGCAGTTATAGACCCCGCCCCAGCAGATGTTGAACGTCCTTTCCCATTCTGCGGGGCTGTGGGCGATCATGCTGCCACCACCGCCGATCCCGGCGTTGTTGAACAGCAGGTGGATTTTGTCGGTGCCGTGGCGATCTGCGACCTCGCCGCGGAACCCCTCGACCTGTGCGACCTCGGACACGTCGGCGATGTGGGCCGTGACCCGCAAGCCTTGCGGCAGACCTGCCGCCTCGCACAACCGTTGCGTTTCCGCCACCCCCGCCGCGGAGATATCGCACATCGCGACATTGCAGGCTTCGGCGACAAGCTGGCGGACGAGTTCCCTCCCCATCCCCGAGCCGCCGCCGGTGACGACCGCGATCCTTCCCGCGAAGTCCTTCATCTGTTCTGCCTCCCTTGCCTCGCTAATCGATCAGCCGTTTGCTCAACCGGTCATTCCGAGCCGGCGAACGCCTCTACTCTTTATCTGATCACAACCACCGCGACACCGATTTCAAGGCTCCCCCAAACCCGATCGGCCGTGATTACCGGGTATCCAAGTTTTTCGCCAAGAGCCAGGCAAGCACGATCACCAAGCGATAGACCGACGTGCCGGGTCAGCGAGCGTAGTCGTGCCGCGGCGCGCGCCAGCGGCTCATCAAATGGAACTATCCGCAACTCCAACCGCGCGACAGCAGCCACGGCTTCGCTCTCGGGCGTGCCGAATTCCTGCAGCCGGGCCAGCACCTCCGATAGATTGACCGCGCTGATCGAGGCTCCGGCAAGGCGCGTGGGATCAAAGCGCGTGATCGGCTCGCCGACCAGCAACGCGATAATAGCGGAAGCATCGGCAACGATATCGTCGTCATTCACGCGCCGCCTCGGCGCGACGTTCGTCGATCAGCTCCTGTACCAGATCGCGTCCCTTGGGGACGTATCGCGCGACGATGGCCTGTGCTTCTTTGATCGCCTGCTCTTTGGTGCGCAGCCGCAGTTCGCCTTCACCGACCGCTTCAACAATCAGCTCGTCCCCCGGCTTCAGACCAGCCGCCGCGCGGCATTCGGCCGGGATGACAATGCGGCCCTGCTGGTTGATCCGTGCCTTGCCGTGCATGTCAAATTCTCACATCGTGTCACTTAATGACCTAAGTGACATCCGTGCCAGCATGCGTCAAGTACCGGCTGTTCCGCCGCAATCGCCGGGTCTGCTATAATTGAGCTTGGGGAGGATATGACGATGCTGACCACCACGCGCGACATGATCATGCCGACGGCGATCACCGGGTCGTACCCGCGGCCGTTGTGGTTCGACGCGAGCCTGCAAGGGCGGTCGTTCAAAGCGGCGCTCGGCGACTCGTTGTTTCGCGAGCAGTATCTCGACGCGGTCGCCGCGGTCATCAACGCGCAGGAGGCGGCCGGCCTCGACATCGTCACCGACGGCGACAGCCGTTTCGACCTCGCGGTGGGCGGCAAGTCGTGGTTCTTCTACCCGATTGAGCGGCTGGGCGGCATCCACGGCCATCGCAATACGTCGCAGGGCTGGATGGGCCGGCACGGGCTCAAACCCGGCCATATCCTGTGGGAAGTGCAGGAGGCCTACCAGCCGGCAGTCGTCACCGAAAAGCTCAACCGCGGCCCGCTCGAATACGCCGCCTTGTGGCAGATCGCCCAGCGCATGAGCGACCGGCCGGTCAAATTCGGCACGATTTGCGCGCCGGGTTTGGCGAGCATGCTGTGGAACGAGCATTACGCCGACGACAAGGAGATGGTGCTCGATCTCTGCGACATTATGAACGCCGAATTGCGCGAGCTCGCCGCCGCCGGCTGCCCGGTGATCCAGGTCGAAGAGCCGCGCCATCACGGGCTGACGACGCGCCCCGACTGCACCGAGGCCGACCTCGAATTCCAGACCCAAGCGTTCAACCGCCAGCTCGCCGGCGTCGATGCCGAGATCTGGGTCCATACCTGCTGGGGCAATCCCAATCAGCAGCGGGTTTATTGGGAGGTGCCGAGCTACGAGCGGGCGCTTCCCCATCTGCTGCAGCTGAACGCCGACGTGATCACCTTCGAATGCGCCAGCAACAAC
>DATKHX010000536.1:0-3558 GCA_035510075.1 Allostellaceae bacterium | reverse complement strand
CTGGGTGGCGTTCGGATGAATTTTTCCTATAGGGACTATTTCAAGACCGAGCCGACCACCGGATATGAGACTCTCGTCTACGATTGCATGATCGGGGACGCGATGTTGTTCAATCGCGCCGATGGCGTCGAGGCCGGGTGGGAGGTGGTGCAGCCGATCCTCGATTTATGGGCCGGGGACAAGACCGTCCCCCTCGAGGTTTATCCGGCGGGCAGCACCGGTCCCGACGGGGCCGACAATCTGTTATGGCGCAGCGGCCGGCAGTGGCGGCCGTTGGTCCCGTAGCCATGGCCCGTCCCCCCATTGTCGCGCCCTCCATCCTCTCGGCCGATTTCGGCCGGCTCGGCGAGGAAGTGCGCGCCGTCGACCGCGCCGGCGCCGATTGGATCCATGTCGATGTGATGGACGGCCGTTTTGTGCCCAACATCACGATCGGCCCGGTCGTCGTCGGGGCGGTGCGCCGCGCGACCAAGAAGCCGGTCGACGTCCATTTGATGATCGTCGAGCCCGAGCACTATCTCGACGATTTTGCCGAGGCCGGCGCCGATCATCTGCTGGTTCATTGCGAGCCCAGCGCCACGATCCATCTGCACCGCACCTTGTCGCACATCCGCGACCTCGGCAAAGTTGCGGGCGTCGTGCTGAACCCGGCGACACCGCTGTCGCAGATCGAATATGTTCTGCATCTGTGCGGAGTCGTGCTGATCATGACGGTCAACCCGGGCTTTGGCGGCCAGAAATTTTTGCCGGAGATGCTGGAAAAGATTGCCGAGCTCAGGCGGTTGTGCGACGAGCGCGGGTTCGATCCGGTCATCGAGGTCGATGGCGGATTGAGCGGCGAGAATGCCTGGCGTGTAATCGAGGCCGGCGCCAACGCGATCGTCGCCGGCTCGGCGGTGTTCCACGCCCCCGATTATGCCCAGGCGATCGCCGCGATCCGCAACTCGGCCCCCAACCCATCCTGAGCGGGCCGATCCTGAAGAGGTGCCGATGCCGACCGAAACCCGCATCGACGTCGCGAAAGACTTGGAGGAATTGGCGCTCAAAGCGGCGGGCTGGATCGTCGAGATCGCCACCCGCAGTCGCGGCCGTTTCGCCGTCAACCTGTCCGGTGGCTCGACACCGCGCCGCCTCTATCAACTACTGGCCGAGCCGCCTTTTCGCGACGCGATGCCGTGGGACCGGGTCCATTGGTTCTGGGGCGACGAGCGCTTTGTGCCGCCGGACCATCCCGACAGCAACTACCGCATGGCGCGCGAGGCGCTGCTGTCGCGAGCACCCATCCCGGCGGCGAACATCCATCCGGTCGAGACCATCGGCGATCCGGCCGCGGCCGCCCGCGCCTACGAGCAAACCCTCAAATCCTATTACGGCAGCGAGACCCTCGACCCCGCGCACCCGCTGTTCGACATCGAATTGCTCGGTCTCGGCCCCGACGGCCATACCGCCTCGCTGTTTCCCGGCACAAAGGTGCTCGAAGAGCGCCGGCGCTGGGCCGTCGAAGTGGTCGGCGCCAAACCCGAAATCCGCATCACCCTGACTTATCCCCCGCTCGAAAGCAGCCGGCACACGGCATTTCTGGTGGCTGGCGCCGACAAACGCGACGCGCTGGCCCGGGTGCTCGCCGGTGACCAGGAATTGCCGTCGGCGCGGCTGCATCCGGTCGGCGAACTCGTCCGGTTTGTCGACGAACAGGCGTACCCGGCCCGATGACCGTCGATCGCGACGAACTGAAGCGCGCGGCGGCGCTGCGGGCGATCGAGGAGGTCGAGGACGGCATGGTCCTCGGCCTCGGCACCGGCTCCACCGCCGCTTTTGTCGTCGAGGGTTTGGCGAGCCGCGTCAAGGCTGGGCTGCACGTCGTCGGCATCCCGAGCTCCGAACGCACCGCGGCGCAGGCGCGGCGGCTCGGCGTCCCGATCGCCACCTTCGCCGAATACCAGAAGCTCGACATGACCATCGACGGCGCCGACGAAGTCGAGCTCGGCACGCTCGACCTGATCAAGGGGCTGGGCGGTGCGTTGCTGCGTGAAAAAATCGTCGCCGCGGCAAGCCGGCGGCTGGTGATCGTCGTCGACCAGGAAAAGCTCGTCGAGCGGTTGGGTGCGCATACGCCGGTGCCGGTCGAGGTCACGCAGTTTGGCTGGCAGTCGACCGCGGCCATGCTGGCGTCACTCGGCTGCATCCCCGAGCGGCGCTACACCATCGGCGAGCAGCCGTTCGTAACCGACGAGGGCCACTTTATCCTTGATTGCCGGTTCGGCCCGATCCCGGATCCGAGAGTGCTCGAAAAACGCATCGCGACAACCGTCGGCACGGTTGAAAACGGGCTGTTTGTCGGGCGCAGCTCCCTGGTCGTCGTGGCCTCGGCCACCGGGGTCGAGGTGTTGGTCCCGCCCCCGAGGAAATAAGCCCGAGGAATCCGGCATGAGAAAAATCTCGCTCGTTGTCACGGATGTCGACGGCACGCTCGTCACCACCCAAAAGACGTTGACACCGGCTGCGATTTCCGCTGCGGGCCGTTTGCATAAAGCCGGGATCGCATTCTCGATTTGCAGCAGCCGCCCACCCTTCGGCCAGCGCATGCTGATCGAGCCGTTGCGGCTGGCTTTGCCCTTTGGCGGCTACAACGGCGGCTCGATCGTCAACCCCGATCTGTCGCCGGTCGAGCAAAAGCTGCTGTCCGCCGATGCCGCACGCGACACCATCGCGATGCTCGAGGAGCACGGCATCACCAGCGTCTGGGTATTCAGCGGCGGAGAATGGCTGATCCGCGACCCGGCCGGCGATTACGTCGATCTTGAAATCCACACGATCCAGACGCCGCCCACCGTGGTCCCGTCGTTCGACGGCAGGCTCGCTGCGGTCTCGAAGATCGTTGGTGCAAGCAAGGACCACGACCGCGTCGCGGCTGCGGTGACGGCAGGGCAGACGGCATTGGCGGGCCGCGCCACGGTTCTGCGCTCGCAGGCCTATTATTGCGACGTGACCCCGCCCGGCATCGACAAGGGCCGGCTCGTCGACCTGTTGGCCGAGCGCCTGAGTGTGCCGCGCGAGGAGATCGCCGTCCTCGGCGACATGGGCAACGATGTCGAAATGTTCCGCCGCGCCGGCTTTGCCATCGCGATGGGCAACGCCACGCCCGAGGTCAAGGCCTTGGCGCAAGCGGTCACCTCGTCCAATGACGAGGACGGCTTCGCCGCGGCGATCGATCGCTACATTCTCGACTGACGGAAGCCGCCCGGTCGGGCGGCCTCCGCGCGAGCTGAGGACTTATTGCCCGTTATTGGTCGAGTAACCCTGCGGCGCCGTCGACGAGCCAACCGACGGTTCGCTGTCCGACTGATTAAAGCTGTCGATGCATTGGGCATGGAGCTGCGCATCGGTGATCGGCCCGCACTCCTTGCGCATCCGCTGCCCACGAAAGCGGGAGTTCGTCTGCACGAGGCGGCTGTAATGCTCGCTCTCGATGACGTTCCGCCGCGGCGACCATGCGCCGGACCGTTCGACGCCGCTACTCTGCGGCCCATTCGTAATCATCTGCTCCCCTGGCGCATA
>DATKHX010000535.1:0-27254 GCA_035510075.1 Allostellaceae bacterium | reverse complement strand
CTGCTGATCCTGCTGTTCGGGGTTCATCCGGCGAGCGCTGTCGGGACAGACCTTCTTTTCGCGGCCGCGACCAAGACCGGGGGCACCTTGGTTCACGGTCTGGTCGGCACAGTCGACTGGCGCGTCGTAGGGTTGCTCGCTTCGGGGAGCATGCCGACCGCGGTCCTGACGCTCACTATCGTCTCGCGCATCGGAATGAGCGGCAGTGGGGTCGAGCGGGTCATCACGCTGCTGCTCGGCTCGGCCCTGATCGCGACGGCGCTGGCGCTCGTCTTCCGCACCCGTCTGATCCGCAGCCTCGGGGTCCGCGCCGAGCGATCGGACGGACGGCGCACCGCGTCGCTTACCGTGCTGACGGGGATGGCGCTCGGCTTATTGGTGTCGCTGACCTCGGTCGGCGCCGGCGCCCTTGGCGTCACCGCGCTGATCCTGCTTTATCCGGCGCTGCCGATGGCGCGAATCGTCGGCTCGGACATAGCCCACGCGGTGCCCTTGACTTTGGTCGGAGGCATCGGGCACTGGCTTGCAGGGTCGGTGAACGGGGCGATCCTCGCATCGCTACTGGTCGGCTCGCTGCCCGGCATTGTTGCCGGGAGCTATGCTGCCGGTCACGTTCCAGAGCGCGCGTTGCGGCTGACGCTTGCCGCGGTGCTGCTGCTCGTCGGCGGAAAGCTGGTGTTCTAGCCGCAAGTGCCGCGAGATGCGGCGCTGGTGCGAGAAGCGCCGCACGCGACAAAGCAATCCCGATCGGGCAAGCGTTCAATCGCCCAAGATTGCCTCGCCGAGCCTGTCTTCGGGCCGGCCTATGGCCGGACCCGTCGGCTCGCAATGACAATCCGAGGCGAGGGGTCGATCTGATCGAACCTACCCCATGGGGGAGCGGGCGGGGAGGCATGGGCCCCGCCTCCCCTGCCGACCCCCTGGGCCAGCCGCCAGGGTAACCCGGGATCCCGCGGCTAAATACCCAAGCCCGTGACGCAGCGAGTATAGCCCCTTTTCGGCGGCAATGTAGCTAAACGAAAATCAAGCGTCTTTGTCGCAGACGGCACCGATCAGCACCGCGACCGGAAAGTCGGCGAAAAGCTCAGCGGCCGGCAGCTGATCGCGGCGGTCGAGCCGGCGCAATGTAAATACGTCCTGCCACACCCCGTTTGGCGGCAATACCACCGCAGCGTCTTCCCACTCGGGGATATCGCCGCCGCGGCAGAGCTGGTGGACGAGGCGTGGGACGGCGACAACCAGCGAGACGCCGCCGTGAGCTCGGGCAAAGGCGCAAAGGTGTTGGCTCGGTCCACCCAAAATCTCAAGCGGCTGGTAACCGCCGGTGGCGAACAGCTCCGGGTGAGCGCGGCGCAATGTCAGCAGGCGCCTTGTCATGAACAGCTTTTCGCGCCCGTCCTGCCAGCGCGCCGAGAGATCGGCCGGCCGCGCCGCTTCTACCTCTTGGAGCAGCGCGCGCCTGGCATCCCAATCGACGGGTTGGCGATTGTCGGGATCGACCAGGCTGAAATCCCACAATTCGCCGCCTTGGTAAATGTCGGGCACACCCGGCACAGTCAGCTTCAGCACCAGCTGGGCGAGCGAGGTGACGGCCCCCGCGCGCGCGACCGCAGCGACGAAGCCGTGAAAATCGGCGAGAAACGGGTTCAGCCGCGACGGGTCGAGCGCGCCGCGGACATAGCGCGTCACCGCTGCTTCGTATTCGGCGTTCGGATTGCTCCAGCTGGTTTCGAGCTTTCGTTCGCGGACCGCCTTGGTCATGTAGGCTTCGATCCGCTCGGCGAGGCTTTCGATCCCGGCGCGATCGTCCGGCGCGAGTTGCGGTGGCCAGGCGCCGAGCAGGGCTTGATAAAACTGGTATTCGACATTGCGGTCGGGCACGATCTCGCCGTCGACCTCGGCCCGGCGCGAGCGGTTGAGCCGCAGCCAGTGAAGAACGCGGCGGCCCCATTCGCGCGGCATTTCCGACAACAGCGCCAGCCGGGCGCGGGCATCCTCGCCGCGCTTGGTGTCGTGCGTAGCGGTCGTCACCATCGCCTGCGGCCATTGCCGGGCGCGCTGCTGCGCCAGATGATGGAAGGCCGCCACCGACATGCCGAAACGCCGCGGATCGCCGCCGACCTCGTTCAACGCCAGCAGCCGCACATAACGATAAAACGCCGTATCCTCGGCGGCCTTGGCCATGACCGGCCCGGTCACCTGCTGAAAATGCATGGCGGCGTATAACGGGCCGCCGGGGCTCGCATCATCCTGCGGGGGCGCCGCCTCGCCGGTCAGAATACCACGCAAAAAATCAAAGATGCTGACATCTGCGCTGCGCCACCGCTTGCGCGCCAGTCCGAGCGCCCAATCGATATAGCGGCGGTCGTCGGCGCTGGCGCCGCGCGACGAGACATAAGTGCGGTAGACCGGGAACGCGGCGACGACCTCCTCCAGCGCGGCCAGCATGCGGTTGAAGGTAAAGTCGCGGGTGCGCCATTCGCGCATCGACAGCTGATGAAACTCGCGTGCCAATACGTTCATCTCGCTGGCGAGGTTCACCTGCATGATCCGCTTTTTGCAGGCGTAGAGCACGTCGTCGAACGTTTCCCGGCTGGACGCCATCCGGCGATAGAGCCGGTTCATCGGCGCTTCGCCCGCGGGGTCGACAAAGATCGCCAGCACCTGGTTCACAAAATCGTAGCCGGTCGTGCCGGCGACCGCCCAATCCTGCAAAGTCTCGTAGCGCGCGAGGATCTTTTCGACGAGCACGCAAAGCGGCGGCTCGCCGGACCGGCGCTGCAACTCCTCGCAATAGCCGCGCGGATCGAACAGTCCGTCGATGTGGTCGATGCGCAGCCCGTCCACGTCGCCGCGCTCGATCAGCTCGAACATGAGCTGGTGGGTCTTGTCGAACAGCTCGGGCAACTCCATCCGCAGCCCGGCGAGATCGTTGATGTTGAAAAAGCGTCGGTAGTTGATCTCCTCGCCCGCCACTCGCCAATCGGCGATGCGGTAGGATTGGGCTTCGAGCAGCCGGTGCAGCGGCGCAAAACTTTCCGGCTCGTCCGGAGATCCGGCGAATTCCGTCAATGCGTTGCCGATCGCAGCCCCGGCAGCCGGTGCGGCAGCGCGTTCGGCAAGGCTGCGTTTCAGCTCGGCCGCGCGCTCGCGCGCCGCTGCGGCGGGCAGCTTGGCGAGGGCCGCGAAATCGCGCGCCAAAGCGGCGAGCGCGTCGCCGCCGGCGGCGAGGATCGCGGCATAGGAGCGCGGCGAAATCGGAAAACGGTGATCGAAATACCACGCGCTGAAGCTGCCTTCCGCCGGATCGAAGCGCAGCTCGATCTCGCCTTTTTCGAGAATTACGCCGTATTGGTCGCCGACGACCGGCAGCAGCACGCGCCCTTCGAGATCGGCGCGCATCGGGTGCCAGTTGATGTCGAAATAATGCGCGAACGGCGATTCCTGACCCCATTCCAAGACATCGAGCCACCACGCGTTGTCGGGGCCGATCCCCATATGGTTCGGAACGAAGTCGACGATCAGTCCCATCTCGTGGGCGCGCAAAGCTGCCGCGAATTCGCGGAAATCGTCGTCGCTGCCGACGTCCGGATTGAGCCGGTTGTGATTGATGATGTCGTAGCCGTGGGTCGAGCCGGGGCGCGCCTCGGTGATCGGAGAAGCGTAGACATGGCTGACGCCCAGGTCTGCCAGGTACGGCACCAGACACGTCGCGTCGCGAAAGGTGAATTCGCGATGGAATTGCAGGCGATAGGTCGCGCGGATCGGCGGCGCGTCGCCGGGCTTGGCAGTCATGCCGTCGCGGACCGTCGTCGTTCTTGCTCGATCAGCGGGGCGAGCCGGCGCAGCTCGCTGCCGTCGATAATTTCTTCGAGGGTATGGCCGAGGCGGCGGCGCCAGTTCGGATGCTCGTCGCTCGTGCCGGGCAGGTTTGCCTGCTCCGCCTCGCCGACCAGATCCTCGATCTGAACCAGCATCAGCCGGGCGTGCGAGCGGGCAAGATAGCGCTGGATCGCGGTGCCGAGCGCCGCCAGATAGATCGGCTCGCCGGCTTCAGTCAGGAATTGGCCGCGGTCATCAACTCCCAGCAATCCCTCGGCGACGAGCGCGTCGAGCAGCAGGCGGCGATCGCGCGCGCGCTCGGCCGCCTCCGCAATTTCGGCATTGGCGTCGGGGTAAAGGCCGAGGCGCCGGCGCCAGGCGATGTCGCGGCCGAGCCAAAAGCCTTGAAGGGTCGCGAGATCATGCGTCGCTGCCGAAGCCGCGGCGAGCGGCGGATAATCCCCGGGGGAAATGAAGGTGCCGTCCCTGCGCCGCTCGAACACCATGATGCGATAGGACAACACGTTCGCCGCCCGCAACGTTTCGCGAAAGCCGGGGGGAACAGTCCCCAAATCCTCGCCGACCACAGCGCAACCTTGCCGACAGCTTTCGAGAGCAACAAGCCGCAACAACGCGTCGAATGGATAATTCACATAGCAGCCGTCCCTTGCCTCCATGCCGCTCGGGATCCAATAGAGCCGATTTAGCGACATGACGTGGTCGACCCGCAAAACACCGGCATGACGCATGTTGGCGCGCAGGCAGGCAATGAACGGCGCGAAACGCTGGCGTCGCAAGACCAAGGGGTTGATCGGCGCCAGACCCCAATTCTGACCGGCGCGGCTCAATATATCCGGCGGCGCGCCGATCGCGGCATCGGGTGCGATCAGCACCTGGTCCGCCCAAGCGTCGGCGCCGTTCGGGTCGGCGCCGACCGCGAAATCGCGGTACAGCCCGATCGACAACCCGCCGGCCCTGCCCGCCGCCGCCGCGGCTGCGAGCTGCCGGTCCGCCTGCCATTGAAGGAACTGGAAAAACTCGATGCGTTCGCGATGGGCGGCGGCAAAGGCGCCGACCTCCGGCGAGCGTGGGTCGCGCATCGGCCCGGGCCAGCTGCGCCACGAGAACCCGCGCCGCTCGCGGCAGTAAAACTCGTGCAGTGCCTCGAACACGGCGAGGTCGGCGAGCGATTGCCCACCGTCCTGTTGGAACCGGCGAAAGGATTGGCCGAGGTGGGTGCGCGCTTCCCCGGCGCCGGCGATGTCGAGCGCCTGAAAGCGGCGGTAAAGCGCCTCCAGCACCGGCCGCTTGCAGGCGGCGACGGCTCCGTAATCGATCAGCTCCGCCGAGCACGCAGCCCAGCGGGTGGCGCCGAACCATTCGCCCTGGACCAGGGTCTGGACGGTTTCGTCCTCGGCGAAACCCGGCACCGCGGTCGCGTCGATATACAGATAGTCGAGCCAGCTCCGGCTCGACGGCGAATACGGGCTGAAATGCAATGGCTCGGCGGCAAAGCGGGCATGCAGCGGGTTGATGCCGAGGACCGCGGCGCCGGACGACCCGGCGGCCGCGGCGATCCCGGCCAAATCGGTAAAGTCGCCGATGCCCCAATCATGGGCGCTGCGCAGCCCGTAAAGCTGGCAGGTCAGCCCCCAGCTGCGCGCCCCTTGGGCGAGCTGCGGCGGTAGATGGCAGCGTGCGGGAGCGACGATCAGGTCGATCTCGGCGTGGCTGCCTCCACCCTCGACAGCCAGACGATGATAGCCGAGAGGCAGTCCGCCGGGCAGCGGCATATCGACCGGACCCGCCTGCCCCGCAAGCCGGCCGCTCCGCTCGTCGCCGTCTTCGAGCCGACAGGTCCACACGATTTCGCGCGTTCGGGCGGGGAGCCGCAAGGCCAAGCTCGGATGCGTATCCTCGCCATGGACGAGATGCACCGGCCCGAGGCCCAAGGGTGCGGCTCGCTCGCTTTCCTCGAACAATGCCGCCGCCTCTACCGGGTCGGGCGGCAGGCCAAAGGCGGATATCAGCGCCAGCAAGGTTTCGTCGGACGCCTCGCGGGTCTCGCCAAACACATCGGTATACCGCGCTTCGATGCCGACCAGCCCGGCGATGCGAGCGAGCGCGGCGCGGTCGATCATGTCACGCGCCAGCCGGCGCCAACAGGAAGAAGCTGGCGCTGCTGGCTGCTCCCGCCGCGGCCGACGAGTACAGCGGCCGTCCCTCCTTTGCCTCTTCCGGCGGCGCCACCGGGTGCTCGGAAAAATTCGCCAACAGCACCAGCTGCGATTGGTCTGCGAGCTGCCATTCGACCATGACCGCCTTTGGTGCCAGCACCCGGTAATGGCCGCCGAAATGCGGCAATTCGGTGAGCCGCGGTACGATTTCGCGCTTGCGGATATCGATCAGCTTCCGGTAGCGGGCGAGCCACCGCGCGTGGACTGGCTGCACAGGCTCGCTCCAATCGAGCCGCGACATCGCGAAAGTTGCTTCCGCTGTCGGGTCGGGGATGCGCTCGCGCGCGGCCTCGTCGCGGAATTCGGGGAAATGAGCGAACTCACGGCGCCGCCCGTCCCGTACGGATTGCGCGAGCCCAGGCTCGAAATTGCAAAAAAACGCGAACGGCCGCCGGCTCGCCCATTCCTCGCCCATGAACAACAGCGGGATTTGCGGCGACAAGAGCAAGATCGCCGCAGCGGCATGCAGAACGCGCTCCGACACTCGCGCGGCAAGCCGTGTGCCAAACGGATGATTGCCGATGTGATCGTGGTTCTGCGCAAAGGCGACGAATGCCGTCGTCGGCAGTCCGGCCGAAGGCTCGCCGCGCGGCCTGCCGTCGCGAAACGCCGATGTCTCGCCTTGGTAAGCAAATCCCTCGGCCAATGCGCGGCCGAGGCTGGCTGCCGGATCGGGTAGGTAGTCGCCGTAATAACCAGCGGTCTCGCCGGTCATCAGCACATGCAAAGCATGATGCAGATCATCGTCCCATTGCGCAGTGAACCGCACGGGCCGGCCGTCGCGGCGGGTCAGACGGCGGGACTCGTTGCGGTCGTTTTCGAGAACAAGGTGGATTTCGCGGCCAGTGACCTGCCGGCGCACGGTTTCGCCGATTTCGTCGATGATGTCGGGGGCGCTGTCGTCGAAAATCGCGTGGACGGCATCGAACCGCAACCCGTCGAAATGATATTCTTCGAGCCAGTAGAGCGCATTGTGAATAAAAAAGTCGCGCACGACACGGCTTTGCGGACCCGCAAAATCAATCGCCGCACCCCACGGCGTGTGATGGCGCTCAGTAAAAAAATCGGATGTTATCGCCGGCAGGTAATTACCCTCGGGCCCGAAGTGATTATAGACGACATCGAGCAGCACGGCGATGCCGCGGGCATGGCAGGCCTCGACCAGCGCCTTCAATGCCTCCGGCCGACCATAGCGTGACGACGGCGCATACTGAAAGACGCCATCGTACCCCCAATTGCGTGCACCAGGAAATTCGGCGATCGGCATCAGCTCTATTGCAGTGATGCCGAGCCGGCACAAATGATCGAGGTGACGGGCGGCGCCGGCAAAGTCGCCGCTCTCGGAAAACGTGCCGAGATGCAGCTCGTAAAGGACGATCTCTTCCCATCGGCGGCCACGCCAGTCACGGTCGCTCCAGTCATAGGCTTGCGGATCGACAATTTCGCTCGGCCCGTGCACACCGTCGGGCTGCCGGCGCGAGGCCGGATCGGGATAAGCGGCGCCGTCGACGACATAGCGATAGCGCGTGCCCGGCCTGGCAGACGCAGTCGTCAGACCGAACCAGCCACCCGGCTCCTTGGCCATTGCAATATCGGTCGGGTGCTCGCCCTCCAGGCGCAACAAAACCGCAGCCGCGGGTGGCGCCCACAAGCGAAAGCCGACGCCGACGGCCTCGATTTCGGCGCCGAACGGCAGCTTATGGTGGCGATTCATCGTCGCCCTCCGCTCGTGTATCCGCGGAGGAAAAATGAAAGCCGCGCTGCTCCGGGCGGTCGCCCGCCGGTAGAGCGTATTCCGCAACACTTTCGGTCGGGGGCTCGGCTGGCGGCGGCTCGGGTCGCGGCGCCCGATTGATAAACAAGGCGAAGGATTGCCCCTGCATATGATAGACTTGGCCCGGCGCATAGAGCCGGCCGTCCTCGACCCGCCCGGTCGGGCGCGAGGTGTCGACCAGCGGTTCCCACGACATCGGCGCCGCCAATTCGGGAATGCGAAAATCGAGGTCGCCGTAATAGGCGTTCATCATGACAAGGAAGCTTTCGTCGATGTCGCGCTGGCCGCCCGGCGTATAGAATTCGCCGGCGGCGCCGCTCAGGAGGTAACCCAGCGATAATGCCACCGGGTTGCGCCAATCCTCGTCCTTGGCCTCGCTGCCGGCAGGGGTGAACCAGGTTATGTCCTTGACCCCGGCTTCGGACAGCATCTCGCCGCGAAAAAACCGCGGACGCGAAAAAACGCGATGGCGGCGGCGCAGGCGGACCAGATAGCTGACAAAACGGCTCAGTTCGTCGTCCTCGGGCCGGATGTTTTCCCAATCGGTCCAGGAAATCTCGTTGTCCTGGCAGTAGGCGTTGTTGTTGCCCTGCTGGGTGCGCCCGATCTCGTCGCCGGCAAGCAGCATCGGCACGCCCAAGGACACCAGCAGGCTCGCCAGCATATTGCGCTTCTGCCGATCGCGCCGGGCAACAATCTCCGGGTCGTTGGTCGGCCCCTCGACGCCGTAGTTCCGGCTGAAGTTGGCGTCGCTGCCGTCACGATTGCCCTCGCCGTTGTTTTCGTTGTGCTTGTCGTCGTAGCTGACGAGATCCCGCAAGGTGAAGCCGTCATGGGCGGTAATGAAGTTGATGCTGGCCCACGGCCGCCGCCCGCGATAGCCGAAGATGTCCGAAGAACCGGCAACGCGCGAGGCGACATCGGCGACGAGCCCCTTGTCGCCCTTCCAAAAGCGCCGCAACGTGTCGCGGTATTGGCCGTTCCATTCGGCCCAACCCGGCGGAAAATTACCGAGCTGATAGCCGTAG
This sequence comes from Allostellaceae bacterium, assembly GCA_035510075.1. Classification (GTDB taxonomy): domain Bacteria; phylum Pseudomonadota; class Alphaproteobacteria; order ATCC43930; family CGMCC-115725; genus AP-15. The sequence goes on along the minus strand of DATKHX010000535.1, from coordinate 18,393 downwards.
GGGCCGAGATCCCAAGGCTCGGCGATCAGCTTCAACCCGGCCATAACCGGATCCTGACGCACCGCGTCGAAGAAAGCGCTGCCTTGGCCGTAATCGCCGTTTTCGCGGGCCAAGGTCGTGCACAGGTCGAAGCGGAAGCCGTCGACATGCATTTCCGTCGCCCAATAGCGCAGCGAATCCATTATCAGCGCCAACACCCGCGGATGGTCAAGGTTCAACGTGTTTCCGGTACCGGTGAAATCCTGATAAAAGCGGTGATTGGCCTCCAATCGATAGTAGGAGACATTGTCGATCCCGCGAAAAGACAACGTCGGGCCGAGATGGTTGCCCTCGCAGCTGTGATTGTAGACAACGTCCAAGATCACTTCGATGCCGGCATCATGCAGGCGCTTGACCATGGTCTTGAAGCCGGCAATCGCTTCCGTCGACAACAGGCGCGGATCGGGCGCAAAAAAGCCGATCGTGTTGTAGCCCCAATAATTGCTGAGGCCGCGGTCGACGAGATGACGGTCGTCGATAGTGGCATGGACCGGGAGCAGCTCGACGGCGGTGATCCCGAGCCCGAGCAGGTAGTCGATCATTGCCGGCGAAGCGAGGCCGGCAAAACTGCCGCGATGCTCCGGGGCGACGCCGGGGTGGCGTTTGGTCGCGCCGCGCACGCTGAGCTCGAGAATGATCGTCTCTTCCCACGGGATCTGCGGCCGCCGCTCCTCACCCCAGGTAAAGGCCGGCTCTACGACCCGGCATTTCGGAATAAAGCGCGCATTGTCGCGCCGATCCATCGCCAGATCCTCGCGCAGGCTGCCGAAGCGGTAGCCGAAAACCGCGTCCGACCAGCGCAGCCTGCCGTGCAGCGACCTGGCATAAGGGTCGATCATTAGCTTGTTGGGGTTGAACCGATGCCCGTTGGCAGGGTCGTAGGGGCCGTAGACGCGATAGCCGTAAAGCAGGTCGGGCCGCGCGTCCGGCAGATAGGCGTGCCAGACCTCGTCGGTGTATTCCCCAATCGCGACCCGCGCCTCTTCGCGCAGCCCGCTGCGATCGAAGAGGCATAGCTCGACCTTTTCGGCATGCGCCGAAAACAGCGCGAAATTCACTCCCTTGCCGTCCCATGTCGCCCCTAGCGGATAAGGCCTGCCGGGCCAGACCGTGCTCGATGTCGCCATCGCGTTTTCAGAGCGGGGGCAGGGTGCAAAAAGCGGGGAGGTAGAGGAGCCGCGCCCCAGAAATCACCGACATCGACAGGTCCTTCGCCATCAATCCGCGGTGAAGATCAGAGTGCCGAGCGGCGGCAGCCGCAGGCGGATCGCGTGCTGATGGCCGTGCATCGGCCGGGGCTCGGAATGGACCTCACCGGCGTTGCCGACCCCGCTGCCGCCGTAGTCGGAGGCGTCGGAGTTGAGGCGCTCGCGGTAGCGGCCCGGCCGCGGCACGCCGATCCAGTAATCCTCGCGCGGCACCGGGGTAAAGTTGCAGACGATTACCGCGAGCTCTTGCGGGTCGCGGCCGCGGCGCAAATACGAGATGACGCTTTCGCCGGCATTGGCGACGTCGACCCACTGAAACCCGTCGGGATCGCAGTCGAGCCGGTGCAACGCCGGCGTGCCGCGATAGAGATTGTTCAGATCGCGGACCAGCTTCCGCACGCCGCTGTGCAATGGGTCGTCGAGCAAATTCCAGTCGAGCCCGATATCGTGGTTCCACTCGCGCTCCTGGGCGAACTCGTCGCCCATGAACAGCAATTTCTTGCCCGGATGGGTCCACATAAACCCGTAATAGGCGCGCAGATTGGCAAAGCGCTGCCAACGGTCTCCCGGCATCTTGCCGATCAGCGACCCCTTGCCGTGAACGACCTCGTCATGGCTCAGCGCCAGAATAAAGTTTTCGTGAAACGCGTAGAGCAGCCCGAAGCTCAAATCGTTGTGATGAAATTTGCGGTAAATCGGGTCGGTGGACATATAGCCCAGCGTGTCGTGCATCCAGCCGAGGTTCCACTTGTACCCAAAACCGAGCCCGCCGACATAGGTCGGGCGCGACACCATCGGCCAGGCGGTCGATTCCTCGGCGATCGAGATGGCGCCGCTCGACTCGGCGTAGATCAGCTCGTTGACCCGGCGCAAAAAGGCGATCGCCTCGAGGTTCTCGCGGCCGCCAAAGGCGTTCGGGATCCACTCGCCCGCGGGCCGGCTATAGTCGCGGTACAGCATCGAGGCCACGGCATCGACGCGAACGCCGTCGATATGGAATTCGCGCAGCCAATAGAGCGCGTTCGACAACAGGAAATTGGCAACCTCGCGGCGGCCGTAATTATAAATGAGTGTATTCCAGTCGCGGTGAAACCCTTGGCGCGGATCGGCATGCTCGTAGAGTGCCGTGCCGTCGAAGCGACCGAGCCCGTGCGCGTCGTTGGGGAAATGCCCCGGGACCCAATCGAGCAAAACGCCGATGCGGGCCTGGTGGCAGGCCTCGACAAAAGCGCGAAAATCATCGGGCGTGCCATAGCGGCTGGTCGGTGCGAACAACGAGATCGGCTGGTAACCCCATGAGCCGTCGAACGGGAATTCCATTACCGGCATCAGCTCGATATGGGTAAAGCCCAATTCGGCGACATGAGCGACGAGCTCGGCGGCGAGCTCGCGGTAAGTCAAATACCGGCCGTTTTCGGCGAGCCGCCGCCGCCACGAGCCGAGATGAACTTCATAGATTGCGATCGGCGCTTCGCGGTCGTTTTTCCGCCAGCGATCCGCCATCCACACCCCGTCATGCCAGACATGGCGCGACGGGTCGGCGACGACCGACGCTGTGCTCGGCGGCTGCTCGGCGCGCTCGGCATGGGGATCGGCCTTCAACGGCAGCAGCTCGCCATCCGGCCCGTGCAGCTGGTATTTGTACAAACGCCCCGGCCGCAGCCCCGGCACGAAGAGTTCCCAAAAACCCGTGGCACCGCGCAGCCGCATCGGCATCCGCCGGCCGTCCCAGGAATTGAAATCGCCGACGACGCTGACCGAGCGGGCATTGGGCGCCCACAGCGCAAAGGCGACGCCTTCGACCCCCTCATGCGTAATCGGATGCGCTCCGAGCTTCTTGTAGCTCGCGAAATGATTGCCTTCGGCGAGCAAATGAAGGTCGAGCTCGCCCAACACCAGCGAAAATCGATAGATGTCGTCGAATTCGCGGGCGACGCCGCCATTCGTCACCCGCAGCCGATAACGGAACGGCTCGCGCCGATTTGCGATCTCCGCGACAAAGAGCCCGCCGGGATGGACTCGCACGCCTTCGCCAGCGACCCCGCCGGTCGCGCTCTCGATGACGAGAACCTGCTGGACGCCCGGCAACATCGCCCGCACGACAACGCCCGTCGCGCTCTTGTGCATGCCGAGGAAGGCAAACGGGTCGCCGTGGCGCGCCTCGACAATGGCTAGGATTTCAGGGTCGGGGGCCGCCGGCGCCAACACCGGCGGCTCGGCTTTCCTCGGCTCGGCGCGGCTCGGCTCCACGCGTTTCGGTTCGGCGGTCAGCGCCGTCTCGCCGAGCGGCATCGTCGCCTCGTCCAGCGTCTCCGGGTCTGTCGTTCCCGACCGCCGCGGATCAGAGCGCTTCGCCACCGCTCGCCATCCTTGTCCGGTTCAAGATGCCAAGGACGCCCTGCAGCGGAATATCCACCCAGGACGGCCGGTTCGCCAGTTCGTAAGAAATCTCGTAGACCGCCTTTTCGAGCGTAAAAAAGGCGGTCAGGTCGCGCGCCTGCTTCTTGCTTGCCGGATAGCCGGCACATCCGCGCATGGTCTTGCGATAGGCGGCGCGAAAGCCGTCGACCGCGCGTTGGCGCCACGATTCGGCAAGATCGGCCATGCGCGGCTCGGCCGCGGTGCGGGTTTCCGCCAAATGCCGCACCGCGGCGACGGCGGCGTAGTCGAAGGAGCGGATCATTCCGGCCACGTCGCGCAATGGCGAGCTCTTGGCCCGGCGCTCGGCCAATGGCCGCGCCGGCTCGCCTTCGAAATCGACAATGTAGAAGTCGTTCTGCACCACAATCGTCTGGCCGAGATGATAGTCGCCGTGAAAGCGGGTCTTCTGCGCTGCGATCTCGTCCGGCAGCAGGCTGCGGATCTTGGCGAAAAGCTCCTCGCGCGACGCCAACAGCTGATCCGCCGGCTCCCGCGCCCGCTCAGGCAGACGCGCCCGTTCGCGCTCCAGCTGGACCAGCATCGCAGCGGCGTCCGCGGCCAGTGTCTGACGCCACTGGTCGATGTCGTCGCGGGTGATCGGCTCGGGCATGAAATCAGGGTCGTCGCCGGCTTGCTCGGCGAGCGCGCGATGCATCTGGCCGGTGCGGATGCCGATCTGGCGCGCGAGAGCCAAAAAGAACAGATCCGGGTCGGGAAGCTCGGACGACCTCTCGCCCGTCGAAACCAAGGCATCGTCGAGATAGCGGGTCAGATAGTTGAGCGCCTGGGTCCAGCCGTCGCCCTGATTGCGCACAAAGCCGAACAACACGCCGAGCGCCATCCTCTGCGGCCCGCTGTCGCCGTCGAGCGTCAGCTCGATGGTGGCGAGCGGCGGCGGCGTGTTGGCGAACCCGGCACGCTCGACCAGAAACCGCGACATCTCGATTTCGGGATGAGGCCCCGGCTCGAGCCGCCGGTAAAGCTTCAGCATCCCGTATTCGTCGAAAAAAACCGAGCTGTTCGTCTGCTCGACACCACCGCGGCGCACCGTCAACCGCTCGGGCGGCAGCACTCCGTCATAATTGGGCGTCTTGACGCAGCGAATTTCGCCGCGGTCGAGCGGCAGGATCGCCTGATGCTCGATCGCATCCATCAGCGCCAGTGAAAACCCGTCCTGCGACAGCCCGTCGACAACCGCACCTTCGCGGCGGAACTGGCGCAGCTCGGCAAGTGTGACCGGAACCAGCCCTTGGCGCAGATCGCTCTCGGCCGGCGACCAGACAGCGGCGCACGGCAAAAAGTAGTATTGCCGGCCGCTGCCGCGCAGCACGGTCTCGATCACGGCGGCGAGATAGGATTCGCCCGGCGCACTCGGTTGCGCCAGGCGCGCGACCTCGCCTTGAGCCCGCACCGCGGTGCTCGTGATCCGTTGGTCCTTGGCCGCAAACCAGCGCTGCCGCGCCAAAAAGGTCGGGACGATGTCGCGCTCGAGCTGCTGCAGATTGTGCGGCCGAAACAAGTCGGCCCAGCCTTGCGGCATAACCAAGGTTACGAATTCGGGAGTTGGCGCCTGCAAATTCGCGGCCTCCTGTGAAGTCATCAACAGGTCGAACCAAAAAAAGCTGTGCCCCTGCAATGTCAGCAGATAAGGCAGTTCGCCTATAGCCGGAAAGGCGCTGCGCCCGAGGAGTTCGACCGGCTGCCGGCCGCGGTATTCGCTGAGGTCGAGCTCGACCGCCTGCGGTGAGCGCGACAGATTGACGACGCACAGAATGACTTCGTCCTCGTAGCAGCGCAGATAGGCAATGACCTTGCGGTTCGACGGATAGAGGAACCGCAGGATGCCGCGACCAAAAGCACGGCGCGCGCGCCGGGCGGCGATCAACCGCTTCATCCAATTCAGCAGCGACGAGGGCGACCGACTTTGAGCCTCGACGTTGACCGCCTCGAAGCCGTAGACCGAGTCCATGATCGGCGGCAGGTAGAGCCGCTCGGGATCGGTGCGGGAAAACCCGCCATTGCGGTCGAACGTCCACTGCATCGGCGTGCGCACGCCGTCGCGGTCGCGCAGAAAGACATTGTCCCCCATGCCGATCTCGTCGCCGTAATAGATGACCGGGGTGCCCGGCATCGAGATCAACAGAGCGTTCAACAATTCTATCCTGCGCCGGTCGTTCTCCATCAACGGCGCCAGCCGCCGGCGAATTCCGAGATTGATGCGGGCGCGCCGGTCGGCCGCGTAGTGGTTCCACAGGTAATCGCGCTCGCTATCGGTGACCATTTCGAGGGTCAGCTCGTCGTGATTGCGCAAGAACACTGCCCATTGGCATACGTCGGGGATGTCCGGCGTCTGTCGCATGATGTCGGTGATCGGATGGCGATCCTCGGTCGAAACCGCCATGTAGATTCGCGGCATCAGCGGAAAATGGAACGCCATGTGGCATTCGTCGCCGGCGCCGAAATACTGCAGCACGTCCTCCGGCCACTGATTGGCCTCGGCGAGCAGCATGCGATCGCCGTAACGATGCTCGAGCTCGTGCCGCAGCCGGCGCAGGACTTCGTGGGTCTCGGGGAGGTTCTCGTTGATGGTGCCTTCGCGCTCGATCAGATAGGGCACCGCGTCGAGCCGCATGCCGTCGACCCCGAGATCGAGCCAGAATTTCATGACGTCGGCGACGGCGCGGAACACCCGGGGATTGTCGAAATTGAGATCAGGCTGATGCGCGTAAAACCGGTGCCAGTAATAGGCCTGCGCCACCGGGTCCCACGCCCAGTTCGATTTCTCCGAATCGACGAAAATGATGCGGGTTTCGGGGAATTTCTGGTCGTTGTCGCTCCACACATAGAAATCGCGCCATGGCGAGCCGCGCTTGGCCTGCCGGGCGCGCTGGAACCACGGGTGCTGGTCCGAGGTGTGATTGATGACGAGCTCGGTTATGACCCGCAGGTTGCGGCGATGCGCCTCGCGGACAAACATCTTGAAATCGTGCATCCGCCCGTAGGACGGGTTGATGTTCTTGTAGTCCGCGATGTCGTAGCCGTCGTCGCGCAACGGCGAGGGGTAGAACGGCAACAGCCACAGCGCCGTCACCCCCAGATCCTGCAGATAATCGAGCTTGCGGCACAGGCCTTGGAAGTCTCCAATGCCGTCGTCGTCGCCGTCAAAAAAGGCCTTGACGTGCAGTTGGTAGATGATGGCGTCCTTGTACCACAACGGGTCCGAGGGCGCCGGGCGCACCGCGGTCGCCAAGGACAGCGGCGCCAGCGCGTCGTCGGGCGGGCTCATGCGCGCTTGGGCTGCAGCAGACGAAAAATCAACGCCGGGCTGGTTTCAGGATCGAGGCGGAAGCGCCCGCGCCCTCCGCGAAAACTCGATACGATGCCGCTGAACGCTTCTTCCATTTCGAATTGGTCCCCAATCGCCAATCCAAGCGCTGCCAGTGGCAGCTCGACTTCGCCCTCATGCGGTGCATGCGGATCGAGATTGACGACGACGATAATGGCATTTGTTTGGTTGGTCGAAATTTTCGCATAAGCCAAAATATCGGGCTCGTCGCAGCCCAGAAAACGCAGGTTAAGAAACTCCTGCATCGCCTGGTTGTCGCGGCGGAGGCGGTTGACGATGCGAATCTCGTTTTTGATGTTGCCGGGCCGGTCCCAGTCCCAGACCTTGTATTCATATTTCTCGGAATTGAGGTATTCCTCGCGGCCGGGGACCGGCGTGTTTTCGCATAATTCGAAGCCGTTGTAGATGCCGTAAGCGGGCGACAATGTCGCCGCCAATACCAGGCGGATGCGAAAAGCGGGCCGGCCGCCCTTCTGCAAAAACTCGTGGAGGATGTCGGGCGTGTTGGTAAAAAAATTGGGGCGAAAATACTCTCTTGCCGGAAATTGCGTCAGCTCGGTCAGGTATTCGGTCAGCTCATCTTTTGTGTTGCGCCACGTGAAATACGTGTAGGACTGGCTGAACCCGGCCTTTGCCAAAGCGCGCATCATCTTTGGCCGGGTGAACGCCTCGGCCAAAAAGATTGCCTCCGGGCAGCGTGCCTTGACCTCGCGGATCAGCCATTCCCAGAAAGGCACCGGCTTGGTGTGCGGGTTGTCGACGCGGAAGATGCGCACGCCCTCGTCGACCCAGAACAGCACGACGTCACGCAGTGTCGTCCACAACGCCTCGCGGTCTTCGGTGTCGAAATCGACATTGACGATGTCTTCGTATTTCTTGGGCGGGTTCTCGGCGTATTTGATCGAGCCGTCGGGCCGAAAGTGAAACCATTGCGGATGCTCGCGCACCCAAGGATGATCCGGGGCGCACTGCACCGCAAAATCAAGCGCCACCTCCATGCCCTGCGCCGCGGCGGCGCCGACAAAGCGGCGGAAATCGGCGAGGGAGCCAAGCGACGGCTCGGTCGCGCAGTGCCCACCCTGCTCCGAGCCGATCGCGTACGGGCTGCCCGGATCCCCCGGCAGCGCGTGCGGGGCGTTGTTTTTGCCCTTGCGATTGACGCGGCCGATCGGATGGATCGGCGGCAGGTAGACGACATCGAAACCGAGCCCCGCGATCTCCGGCAGCCGCGTGATACAGTCATCGAAGGTGGCACTCTTGCCCGGCTCGCGCCCCTGGCTGCGCGCGAACATTTCGTACCAGGCCGAGAAGCGGGCCGCCTTGCGGTCGACGACGACTTCCAACTCGCGCGGGTATCGCGTCGGGTCCGGACGCGGCGAGGAGCGCGCCATCAGCTCCCGGGTCGGCGTCGACAGCAGCAAACCGATGCGAGCAGCGTCGTCGCCGCTGTCGAATTTGCGCAGCAATGCGCCGATCGCGGCCGTATCGGCCGCCTCGGCCTCTGCCGAGGCTTCCTCGACGATCGCCCGCCCCTCCAGCAGCTCGAGCGACACATCCTGCCCGGCATCGCACTTTTTTTCGACTTCCTCGCGCCAGCTCTCGAAGCGGTCGGTCCAGGCTTCGATCGTGTAATACCACAATCCGACCCGATCGAGCGGAAAGCGGCCGACCCAGCGGTCGTTGTCGAAGAAATCGAGCGGCGCCTCGCACCACGGCCCGTCTTCGTGCCGGTATTTGACGACCGCGCTCAGCTTGTCGTGGCCGTCGCGAAATACGTCGGCCCACACTTCGAGCACCTCGCCCTCGACCCGCTTTACCGGAAAGCGGCCAGCGTCGAGCTGCGGGTAGACCTCCTCGATCTGGATCCGCGCTTCCGGTCGCCACAGATCGGGCATCTCGGCCTTGCGATCGGCCGCCGTTTCCATGCGCACGACCTGCATCCCGAGGGGCTCGACGGTCAGCACCCCGGGCGGCCAGTCCGTCTTCAACTCGCGCGGACGGCTGCGGTCGCGATTGACGATGATGCGCACGCGATCGGCGGTGCTTTCCGTGCGCCGCTCCAGCACGATCAGGTCGTCATCCCCACTGTGCAACAGGCGTTGCGGTCCCTCCTCGTTCAACGCCGGGATCGCGAGCTTCATCGAGTTGATCTCGGCCACAAACAGGCTCAAGTCAAAACGCTTTGGCTCGGCGGTTTCGTCGCGCCCCGGCACGACGGCCAATCGCCGTCCCCATCCGTATTCGAACCCCATCGGCATCAACACGCCGGTCGAATACGCCGCGGCGAAGGCATAAGCTTGGCGATAGCGCGGCTCGATTTCGCCCTCGGGAATGCCGGCGGCGCGCAATTCGACAGCCAGGCGCGGCGTGTCGTGGCTCTCAGGGAACCCGATCGACGGTGCTATATGGCGGAACCCCTCGTACTGCTCGAGCAGCCACGCGCTTTTGAAATCCCACCATTTGACGCTGTTGTAGAGATAGTCGAACCCGGCCCCGGCAAGCGCCATCACCGCTTCCTTTGGCGCACCGACGGTCTCGGCGCAAAACAGCGCCTCCGGTGCCGCGGCCTTCGCGGCATCGGTCAGCGCGCGCCACGCTTCGGCCGGCACCTTGTAGGCGGCATCGCAGCGAAACCCGGCAAAGCCGAGCCCCAGGTAGTGACGTACGACCTCCTGGAAATAGGCGACGATTACGCCGCGCTGCGGCCCGGCGTAATCGAGCTCCGCGAGATCGCCCCACACGGTCTTGCGGCGCGGATCGGCGGGGTCGGTCGCGAACGGCGACTGGATCTCACCGTTTTCGTCACGCGCAAACCATTCGGGATGACGGGCGACTAGCTCGCTGTCCTTCGAGGTGTGGTTGACGACAAGGTCCATGATTACGCGCAGCCGGCAGGCGGTTGCAGCAGTGGTGAAATCGTGGAGCAGGCGGTCGTCGTCGCCCGGCTCGCCGCCGCGAAACCGCGGGTTTAGCCGGTAATAATCCTTGACCGCGTAAAGGCTGCCGGAAAACCCCGGGTAGTGAAACGGGTTGACATAAACCGCGTTGAAGCCCATCGCCGCGATCCGCGGCAGATGATCACCCCATTGCCGGACCGTTCCGGCCAATGTCGGAAAGAGATTGTAGATGCGCAGACCTTCGCGCACGGACTGCCCCCGACTTGCCATTCGACGCCGCGATCAATCGCGGCCCGCCATAAATGCCATCAAACCCCTAATGACATTTGCCAGGTCAACCGAACGCCGCACGCAAAGGTTCCGGCGAGCGCGCTCAGAACACGACCTCGACAAGGTACGGCCCGGGGGTGGCGATCCCCTCGGCGAGCCGGTGATTGAACTCATCCATATTCTCGACGCGTGCGCCGGGGACGCCCATTCCCTTGGCCAGGGTGACGAAATCGAGATCGGGATGATTGAGATCGAGCATGTCGAGCGCCTTGCGGCCGGGATTGCCGGCGCCGACATTTGCCAGCTCACCCTTTAGGATCTGGTAGCTGCGGTTCGAGAACAACAAAGTCGTCACGTCGAGCCCTTCGCGCGCCTGCGTCCACAACGCCTGCACCGTGTACATCGCACTGCCGTCGCCTTCGAGGGTGACGACCTTGCGGTCGGGGCAGGCGACCGCTGCACCGGTCGCGAGCGGCATGCCGAGGCCGATCGAGCCGCCCATGTTCGAGAGCCAATCATGCGGTGCAGCCGACCGGGTCGGCGCGAAAAAGCCGCGCCCGGTCGTCACCGCCTCGTCGACGACGATCGCGTTTTCCGGCAACAGCGCGCCGAGCGAGGCACCGAGCGCCTCGGGCGTGATCCGGCCGGTCGCCTTTGCCGGCGGCAGGTCGTCGACCACCGGCGCCGGGGTCGAGCGGGCGCCGACCTCATCGGCCAGAGCTTCGAGGGCGCCGAGGATGTCCTCATCGAGCCGGGCCAGCACGTGACCCTCGGCATCGGACGGCGCCAGCAGGCTCGGCTTGTCGGGGTAGGCGAAAAACGCGACCGGCATCTTGGTGCCGACGAGGATGACGTGTTTGAGGCCCGCCAATACCTTGGTCGCCTGGTCGACGACATAGGGCACGCGTTCGAGAAACACCCGCCCGCGCCCGCGCTGGGTGCGCGCGTTCGAGCCTTGCGCGATCAGCCGCGCCCCGGTCTTGGCGGCAATCTTGCCGGAGAGGTCGAGACCATCTTGCCGCAGCGCGCGCCCGGTCACCAGGATCAGGCACGGCTCGCCTGAGCGCAATGCCCGCGCCGCCTCGGCGACCGCCTCGACCGAGACCGGCTTTGGCGCTGCTGAGGACCCCACCGGGGCCGGGCCCGAGCCCTCGTTCCACGCGGTGTCGGCCGGCAGGATCAGGGTCGCGATCTGGCCCGGCAGTTGGCGCGCGGCGGCGATCGCGGCAGCGCCGTCGGCGGCGATCGACTTCGCGTCGGGCGAAGTCTTGACCCAGTGCGAGGACGGCCGCGCCAGCCCTTCGATGTCGGAGGTCAAGGGCGCGTCGTATTTGCGGTGGTAGGTGGCGTGGTCGCCGACGATGTTGACCATCGGCGAGGCTGCCTTGTTGGCGTTGTGGATATTGGCGAGCCCGTTGGCGAGACCGGGGCCGAGATGCAGCAAGGTCGCGGCCGGATTTTCGCTCATCCGGGCATAGCCGTCGGCAGCCCCGGTGACGACCCCCTCGAACAGCCCGAGCACGCAGCGCATGCCGTCGACCCGGTCGAGGGCGGCGACAAAATGCATCTCGGAGGTGCCGGGGTTGGCAAAGCACACATCGACCCCGCCGCCCACCAAAGTCCGCACCAGACTTTCCGCCCCGTTCATCGACCGTCTCCGCTTGCTGGTCTGCTCAATCCCCCCCATCCTGCCTAGCGGTTTGCCGGCTGTCACCGACGAAGCGCGATCATCCGAACGCGGAGCTTCGAAGCGACGGGTGATCGCCGGGCTTTATTAACCAAAACGCTTGCCATGCTTCGTCTGCCAATTCTAAGGTTGCGCCCTCATATTGGAGCTGTCCCCCGGTGCCGGCGGTTGGATTACCGGGCTCGACGCTGCCCCAGAACCGCGGAACGCGCAGCCGATGACGCCGAATTCGCGAGGCACGCGGATGCTGTGGGGATGGAGCAGGTGCCAAGCAGGAGCAACACGGCATGCCGAACCCCGAGATCGACCGCTACATCGCTTCGCTCGATTATAACCCGCAGGTGCTCTTGGCGGTGGTGCCGGACGGCAGCACCTCGACCATACCGGTCAAAGACCGCCAGCAGAACAATAATGGCGTCATTATCTGTACAAAAACGCAGCATAGTCTAAATAAAAATTTGAGTGAGGTCGCGATTCTGAGCCCAACCGCCGGCGTCATCTTTCCCGGGGCGCTGCTTCGCGCCGATCAGAATTTGAGCGAGGGGCACCCGACCCCGATTGCATTGCCGCGGGGCCCGGCGACGTTAACCATCGACCTGCCGGGGCTGGACAATCCCAGTGGTCGGGTCATTCCCGCCGGTTCTGCCGTCCAGCAGTTTTTGAACACCAAACTCGAGGAGTGGAACAGGCAGCCGGTCAGCCAAGGCTACGTCAACCCGGCGCGATCCTTTATCCAAACCACCCAGGCGTTTTCTTCGCAGCAGGTTTCGTTGGATCTGGGCTTCAACTCGAAATGGGCCTCGGGTAGTGCTTCGGCACAGATTGGCGCCAGCAGCACAACCGAAAAGTCGGTCGTCGTCGCCTACTTCAAGCAGGTGTTCTACACGGTCTGGATAGACACGCCGTTTGCCCCCTCCGACGTGTTCGCCGACAGCGTCACGCTCGACGACGCACGCCGCGCGTTTTCCGCCGCCAACCCCCCGGCCTATGTCCGCAGCATCGATTACGGCCGGATCTTGATGGTCAAAATGGAGACCTCGGCCGTCGACACGTCTTTCAATTTAAAGGGCGCATTCGAACAGGCGACCGAAGGCGGAGTCACCGCCGGCGGCAGTCTCGACTCGAAGTACAAAGAGATCATCAGCAATGCATCGTTTACCGCACTCGCCCTCGGCGGCGGAGCGGAGACGCCGGTGCGGATTTTCAGCGGCGGCTCGGACGGCGCGCTCAAGGGGCTTCAAGACTATATTCGCGCCGACGCCCTATATCGCCGCGACAATCCCGGCCTCCCGGTCGCCTATACCGTGGCCTTTCTGAAGGACAACGAATTTGCGCAGATGGGCTTCACCACCGACTATACCGAGACGCAATGCGTGAAATACCCGAACGGCTTCGTCAAACTCGCTCATTCGGGGGTGTACGTGGCAAAGTTCGAGGCGGACTGGGTCGAACCGGACGCCTACGGCAGCTACAATCAAAACAAGGTCTGGGAGTCGGGCCAGCAGACCGTTGGCTATACCCACCAGGTCGACATGCCCGGCGACGCGCAGGGTGTCAGGCTGAAGGCTTGGGCCGCTACCGGTTTGATCTGGGATCCTTGGGGCGAAATCATGAACGTCGCGCTCACCGGCCCTGACAACAAAACTTACCGCGTGACCGGCACGACGCTCGACCGGAGCTGGCACACCGACAGCTGAACACGGCAAGGGCGGCCGATCGATCGCCGTCAAATGTGTTGCAGCCGCTGGTAAGGAGGCTTGCAACACGAATAAGCCGGGAGGCAGGATGCCGCTCCCGGCTTATCGATGCGCGAATTTTGTGAGCGGCGTGGTCAGAGTCGCTCTATCTGATAGATTTCATCTTTGATGCGGAGCTTCTGACGCTTCAGATCGGAGATCATGTCGTCGTTCGGAAGCGGACGGCGGTTCTCTTCGTCGATAGCGCGTTCGAGCGCCGCGTGCTGATCTCTGAGCGCCTCGATGCGATCCTTCTGCGACATGCATCTCCTCCTCAAGGACGACAATGACAGCCGAAAATAACGCCGGAGCGGCCGGCCAGCCAGAGGACGACCGCTCCGATGACGAAAATATGTCAAGCCGCCGTTTTTCACAGGGGTCGCGATGACCGAAGCACCGGCAATCCTGCGCATCATCGTCGGGATCAGCGGCGCCTCGGGCGCGATCTATGGTGCGCGGCTGTTGGAGCTGCTGCGGCCGCTCGCGGTCGAAACCCACCTCGTCGTCAGCCGGACGGCGGAGGTCGCCCTGGCGCTGGAAACCGATCTCAAGCCGGCGGCGCTCCACGCCCGCGCCGATGTCGTTCATGGGATTGGCGACATGGCTGCATCGATCTCGTCCGGCTCGTTCAAGACCATCGGCATGGTGGTGGCGCCATGCTCGATCCGCAGCATGTCCGAGATCGCGAGCGGCGTGACCACAACGCTTTTGACCCGCGCGGCGGATGTGGTGCTGAAGGAACGGCGCCGTCTCGTGCTGTTGGTGCGCGAGACCCCGCTCCACACCGGGCATCTGCGGACGATGACTGCATTGTCGGAGATGGGCGCGGTGATCGCACCGCCGGTCCCGGCATTCTACGCCAAGCCGGCGACGATAGCGGAGATGATCGATCATACCTTGGGCCGTGTCCTCGACCTGTTCGGTCTCGACAGCGGCACCGTCAGGCGCTGGGGGGAACCGGCTGCCAGGGTCTGAGCGCCTCCTCGGCGAACCGCTTCAGCTCATTTTCGATGATCGCGGCTTGCGCGCCCGATACCTTTCTCAAAGCGAGATAGAGAGCCAGATTAACTTTCGCGTCAGTCAGGCGTTGCACGGGATCGCCATCCGAGGCAGGCCCGGCGAGGCTGGCGAGCCGGTCTTGCGCCGCTCTTTCGGCTTCGATCTCGAGCGCCTTGATCGCCTGACGCAGGCGCTGAATGTCGGCGTCGGCAGCGGGTTTGAGGCGGCGCCGCAGCACCCGCAACGGCTCGATCACGTCGTCGCGGATCGCTTGAAGCGCACGGTCTGCCGTACTCGCCCCGTGCTCGTCGAGCTGTCCGCGACCCGACAGGCCGAGCCAAATCGCGAACAGGATCAGGTTGGCGTCGCAGCCGGCGCCATCCTGCAAGGCGATCAACGCTGCTGGCGCACATGGCCGCGCATAGAAAGCCAGCGAAAAGGACCAGAATTCCGCGCCCGCATCCGGCGTATCGCCGGTCGTGTTCGTTTTTTGTTGCGAGTTGTCGGCGACGCAGCCCATTTGCGATGATACAATGGCGATCGCATCTACTCCACCGGCCCATGGACCTCGATACCGAATCGCTGAAGGCAAGGCTCGCCGTGCTGAGGTCCGAACATCGCGATCTCGACGAGGTCATCGTGCGTCTTTCGGAGCACGCGCCATTCGACCAGCTGCAGCTGCAGCGCCTCAAGAAGCGCAAGCTGCTGTTGAAGGACCAGATCTCGAAGATCGAAAGCGAGCTCTTGCCCGACATCATCGCATAGCGGGCCGTTCCCGGGGCCGCTTGTCGCGGCGGGGTAGGTTCCTATAATGCCGACCCGCGCCGTGCATTGAGCGGGGAGACGGAAGCGAATGAGCGAAGCCGGTCCGGCGGTAGGCATCATCATGGGCAGCCAATCCGATTGGCAGACGATGCAGCACGCCGCGGCGACTCTCGACCGGCTCGCGATCGTCCATGAGGCGCGGATCGTTTCGGCTCACCGCACGCCCGATCGGCTCTACGATTACGCCCGCGCCGCGCGCGGGCGCGGCCTGCGCGTGATTATCGCCGGCGCCGGCGGAGCCGCTCATCTGCCCGGCATGACCGCGGCCTTGACGCCGCTGCCGGTGCTGGGCGTCCCGATCGAAAGCCGGGTGCTCGAAGGCGTCGACAGCCTGCTGTCGATCGTGCAGATGCCGGCGGGCGTGCCGGTCGCGACCTTCGCGATCGGCGAGGCCGGTGCCGTCAACGCGGCGCTGTTCGCAGCGGCGATCCTCGGGCTTTCCGATGCCGCAACCGCGGAGAGCGTCGACGGCTGGCGGCGGGCGCAGACTGAGCGCGTCGCCGAAAACCCAACCGCGGCGTGATGCCCACGACGGCTCTGGCCCCGGGGGCCACGATCGGGATTCTGGGCGGCGGCCAGCTCGGGCGAATGACGGCGCTTGCCGCCGCCCGGCTCGGTTATCGAAGCCATGTCTTCGCGGCCGAGCCCGACAGCCCGGCGGAACAGGTGTGCGGCCGGGCCACGGTCGCCGATTACGCCGATTGCGCGGCGCTCGACCGTTTCGCCGCCGCCGTCGATGTCGCCACCTTCGAATTCGAAAACATCCCCGCCGAGGCGGTGCATCGAGTGGCTGCCGCCAAGCCCGTGCAGCCGCGCCCCGAAATCCTCGAAATCACTCAGGACCGCTTGCGCGAAAAGGATTTTTTGCGGTCGATCGACATCCCGACTACGACCTATCGCGAGATCTCGGACGCGACCGCGCTCGCCCGCGCAATGCACGAGTTCGGGTATCCGGCGGTGCTGAAAAGCGTGCGCATGGGCTATGACGGCAAGGGTCAGGTCACCTTGACGCCGCAGACCAGCCCGGACGAGGCGTGGCGGCAGATGGGCGGCGCGATCGGCATCCTCGAAAGCTATGTCGACTTCAGCTGCGAGATTTCGGTCGTCGTCGCGCGCGACCGCGACGGTGCTTGGGCGACCTACCCGCCGGTCGAAAACCAGCACGTCGATCATATCCTCGACACGACGATAGCACCGGCGCGGATCGGCGCCGAGACCGCGATGCGCGCCGAGGCGATCGCCCGCCACGTTGCCGAAAGGCTCGATCTCGTCGGGGTGCTGGCGGTCGAGATGTTCGTGCTCGCATCGGGCGAGGTGCTGGTCAACGAACTGGCACCCCGGCCGCACAATTCCGGGCACTGGACGATCGACGCCTGCGTCACCAGCCAGTTCGAGCAATTGGTGCGGGCCTTGTGCGGGCTGCCGCTCGGCTCGGTCGAGCGTCATTCCGACGCGGTCATGAAAAACCTGATCGGCAGCGACGTGGAGAACTGGCGCGAAGCGCTAACCGATCCGCGCGCGAAACTTCATCTCTACGGCAAGCACGAGATCCAGCCCGGCCGCAAAATGGGCCATGTGACGACGCTGATCCCGCGCCGCTGACGCGCGCTTTTCTCGGGTCAGTGGAGCGGGCGGAACAGTCGTAAAGGATTAGGCAGCCGCTCGGCCACGGTCTCGAGGTCGCGGCGCACCCGGCCGATGCGGGCGGCGCCGGCGAGGCGGCGATCGATGAAGGCGCGGGTGTCGGCAAACCCTTCGGAGCGGTCTTCGAGCCAATACAGCACGGATGTCCCGTAGATCGCGGCCAGGGTCAGCCGCTTCGTGTAAAAGCTGAAATCGGTGGCGGCGTCGCCGGCGGCATACCAGATCGCGTCGACCGTCGCATAAAGGAGCCGCAACCCGAGCGGGGCATTCTGCGGCAGCGCCAGCACGGTCAGCGCGCGGCGCACCGCCTCGCGCCACGGCTCGACGATTTCGAGCCGCGCGGTGATGGCCTGGGCGACCCGGTCGGTGGCGTGCGCCGCCTCGAGCGGCGGTGCTGCGAACGGCGGGGCTTCGAGCCGGTCGAGCATGCGCAGATCGGCCCACCGGCTGAAGCCGGCGACAAGGTCGGCCGCCCCGCCCGGAAACAGGGTGAGCGCCTCCTCCGTGCCGATGTCGCAGCGTCGCGCCGCCGCCCGCAGCGCCGCACGCGACCAGCCGTCGAACGGCACATCGGGCAATATCGCCTCGATCAGTGCGGCGCGCTGGGCGTCGGCGAGCGGGCTGTTCACCCCGGCCTCGTCTCGTTCAGACCCGGCCTCGTCTCGTTGAGAAAGGCGGCGAGGTCCACCGGGTGACGCTGCAGCTCTTCGAGGAAGAACATGTGGCGCGGGTCGGCCATCCGCTGCGGGTACAAAATGCCGTCGAGATGATCGCATTCGTGCTGGACGACGCGGGCATGAAAGCCTTCGACCTCGCGCTCGATCGTCTCGCCGTCGAGCCCTAAGGCGCGGTAGCGGACGCGCAGATGGCGCGGGACGACGCCGCGCAGCCCCGGCACCGACAGGCAGCCTTCCCAACCAAAGGCGCGGTCATGCCCCAAGAGCTCGACGACCGGGTTGACCAGCACCGTCAAATCCTGGGCGACGTCGCCCGGCAATCCGGTCAGGCGCTCGCCCGAGACGAAGAAGACGACGACCCGCCACGGCTGATGCACCTGTGGTGCGGCAAGCCCGGTGCCGGCAGCGTCCTCCATCGTCTCGATCATGTCCTCGACGAGGCGGCGCACCCACGGGGCGCCGGGGTCTTCGACCACGGCGGCGGGCTCTCGCAGCACCGGGTTGCCCATGCGGGCGATCTTCAGCAAGGCCATCGCCCGAATATGGCGGCTGCGCCGGTGATGGTAAAGCGGTGCGGCTCGCGCGATCCTCTGCCTTCACAGCAGGCGGTGCCGGTGCTAAATATGTGCGACATGGTGCGGCAT
>DATKHX010000534.1:0-9203 GCA_035510075.1 Allostellaceae bacterium | reverse complement strand
GCAACGGCACGATCCGTGGCAATGCTTTGAGCACATGCACCATAAAGGCCGTGGCGATCACCGGCGCCAAGAGGTCGACGGACGGCAGCGCGAACAGGCCGGCGATCGCGACCCACCGAGAAAGACTCGCCCGGCAAAAGCCATGACGCAGTGCTTTCGCCGTCCCCGGATCGAGGCGCCTCAATGTCACCACTTCGAAATACCCCCACCCGAAAAGATATCCGTTCAGCGCTAAAAAGAGAACGAGATTTATGCCGGGGAGCAGCAGATAGATCGGGAGGGCCAACAGATTGAGAATGATCGTCGTTCCGCTCAACGGCAACGTCACCGCGATCATCTTTCCCCAGGGCTGGTCGCGTGGCGGCTCATGCCCGGGATAATCGAGGGCTTCGACCGCCGCCGCGACGCGGTCGAGAAAAAAGCCCATGATCAGGGCCGCGACGGCCGGAAACCGCAGCCAGCTAAGCACCAAAACCGCGAGCCCGCCCAGCAGGTCGACGAACCAATCGGCACCCGCACCCTTCCTGACCCCACCGTTGGCGACTTCCTGACCCCACCCGTTAGCGAGACGCCGAAAGACCGCGCAGGCACGGCCGGTCGATACCGCAACCAACGCGACATCGAGGCTGTTCACTATCTGCCCGCGCGCTCCGCCGGGCTAACCGAGGAGCCAAAATGCCGAAAGAGACACATACCAAGGCCGCCGAGCACCACGAGAATGCGGCAAAAGCTCACCGTACCGCAGCCGAGCATCACGACAAGAGCGACCACGAGACCGCCCATCGGCACTCCACGACGGCGCACGAGCATTCGGCCGAGGCGCATCAGCATTCGACCGAGGCGCATCGCAGAAGTGGCGAACAGCGCCCCGCTAAGAAATAATCGGCACGCGTTCCGGGACGGTCGGCAGCCGTCCCGGGTGGCGTCGGGTGCGAGCGTGCCGGCCGGTTGGCCGCGGCGCAAACAAGCACAGGGGAACAGATGGCCGTTCTAGATATCGTCTCTCGGGTCCGAGAAGGGTTGCCGCATCCTTTGGGTGCAACCTGGGATGGGAAAGGCGTCAACTTCGCGCTGTTTTCGGCGCATGCGGCCTGCGTCGAGCTGTGCTTGTTCGACGACGGGGGAGCGCGCGAGACAGCACGGATCGAATTGCCCGAATATACCGACGAGATCTGGCACGGCTATCTGCCGGGGATCCAGCCGGGGTCGATTTACGGCTACCGGGTGCACGGCCCCTACGAGCCCGACAGCGGACACCGCTTCAATCCCAACAAGCTAGTGCTCGACCCGTATGCCCGCGGGCATTTCGGCGATCTGAAATGGGACCCCGCGGTGTTCGGGTACCAGCTCGAAACGGGTGACGACACCACGTTCGACGAACGCGACAGCGCCCCGTTCATGCCTAAATGCGTGGTCGTCGACCCGAATTTCGATTGGAAGGGGGAGCCCCACCGGCGCTTCGTCCCGTGGGAGCATACCGTCGTCTACGAGATGCATCTGCGCGGCTACACCAAGCTTCATCCCAAATTGCCAAAAGAATGGCGCGGCACCTACAAGGGCCTGTCGAGCGAGGTTATCGAATACATCCGGTCGCTCGGCGTGACCTCGGTCGAGCTCCTGCCGGTGCACACCTTTATCAACGACAGTGTGCTGCTCGACAAGGGGCTGACGAATTATTGGGGATACAACTCGATCGGGTTCTTCGCTCCCGATCCGCGCTATGCCCACGAGCGCGAGCAGACTTTGCGCGAATTCAAGGAAATGGTGGCCCGCCTGCACGTCGCCGGGATCGAGGTCATATTGGACGTCGTCTACAACCACACCGCCGAAGGTAACGAGCACGGCCCGACCCTGTCCTTCAAGGGCATCGACAACGCCTCCTATTACCGGCTGCTACCCGATGACCCGCGCCATTACATCAACGACACCGGCACCGGGAACACGCTGAATTTGAGCCACATGCGGGTGATCCAGATGGTCGCCGACAGCCTGCGCTACTGGGCGGGCGAAACCCATGTCGACGGCTTTCGCTTCGACCTCGGCACGATCCTCGCGCGCGAGCCCGACGGCTTCGACCATCAGAGCGGGTTTCTCAAAGCCTGTTGCCAGGATCCGGAGCTGCGCACCGTCAAGCTGATCGCCGAGCCGTGGGATTGCGGGCCGGGCGGCTATCAGGTCGGCGGCTTCCCGCCGGGATGGGCCGAATGGAACGACAAGTTTCGCGACGTGACGCGCGATTTCTGGCGCGGCGAGGCGTCGGCCAACGCGCTCGCCCCGCGGCTCTGTGCGTCAGGCGACCTGTTCGACCATCGCGGCCGCAAGCCCTGGGCGAGCGTCAACTTCGTCACTGCGCATGACGGGTTCACGCTCAACGACCTCGTCTCCTACAACGACAAGCACAACGAGGCGAATGGCGAAGAAAACCGCGACGGCAGCTCGGACAACCGCTCGTGGAACTGCGGCGCCGAAGGCCCGACCGACGACCCCGAGGTCGATGCGCTGCGCGCCCGCCAGATGCGCAATATCCTCGGCACCCTGCTGTTGTCACAAGGAACGCCGATGCTGCTCGCCGGCGACGAGTTCGCCCGCACCCAGAACGGCAACAACAACGCCTATTGTCAGGACAACGAGATCAGCTGGGTCAATTGGGACATCGGGGAAACAGGCCGGTGGCTGATCCGCTTTGTGCAAAAGCTGACGGCCTTGCGGCACAAATACCCGATCCTGCGCCGCAGCCGGTTTCTAACCGGCATCTATAACGAGGAGCTCGGCGTCAAGGACGTGACGTGGATCAACGCGTCCGGCGCCGAGATGAAGCCCGAGGAATGGGACGACATGAGCATGGAATGCTTCGGCATGCTGATGGACGGCCGCGCCCAGCCGACCGGCATTCGCCGGCGCGGCGAGGACGCGACCCTCTTGATGGTGCTGAACGGGTTCCACGACATCGTCGGGTTCACCTTGCCGCAGACGGCCGGCGGCTCGCGATGGTCGCTCTTGATCGACACCAATCTCGCCGAGGACGCCGAGCTCGGCACTTTCGCGACCGGTGAGGTCTATGGCGCCACCGGCCGCTCGCTCTTGCTGTTCGCGCTCGATCCCAACAATGCGGCGGGTTAGAGCAGTTTCCGACCGAGTGGCCAAGGGCTCGCAATGACCCAATCCGAGACTGCCCGTCCAACCGACCAGAAACTGCTCTAGCTGCGGGCAAGAAGGCGGTTGCGGTCCAATTTTGTTGCGCCAGCGCCCAATGAGAGGAAAAATCGCGCTTCAGCCAAAATTTTTCGGGAGGAGGACGGCA
This sequence comes from Allostellaceae bacterium, assembly GCA_035510075.1. Taxonomy (GTDB): domain Bacteria; phylum Pseudomonadota; class Alphaproteobacteria; order ATCC43930; family CGMCC-115725; genus AP-15. The sequence goes on along the minus strand of DATKHX010000534.1, from coordinate 5,902 downwards.
ATGGCACAGGTCGGCACTGGCAAATATACCTACGAGCTGATCCGCGATTTTTTCAAATTGCCCGACGGAGAATCGTTCGGGTTGGTCAGCCGGGTGGCGGCCGATGGCCAGGACCGCATTTACGTATTCCAGCGCAAGGATCCCCCGGTGGTGGTATTCGACCGCGAGGGCAAGTATCTCGGTGCCTGGGGCAGCGGCGAGGTTACGGACCCGCATGGTCTAAAAATCGTCGGCGAAACCGTCTACACGACCGATCGCAGCGACTCGGTCGCGAAGTCGTTCACCTTGGACGGCAAGCCCGTCTTGGAGCTCGGCCAACGGGGCGTGCATTCCGATACCGGCCATATCACCGACTGGCTGGCGGAGCGCGCGGCAGGGCCTTTCAATCATCCGACCGAGATGATGGCCCACCCGAATGGCGACATTTACGTGACGGACGGCTACCGAAACGCCCGCGTCCACCGCTTTACCCGCGACGGCCGGCTCGTCAAATCGTGGGGCACGCCTGGCACGGGCGAAGGCCAGTTCCACCTGCCGCACAGCATCGCGTTCGACGATGACGGCAAGCTCTACGTCGCCGACCGGTCGAACAAGCGCATCCAGATCTTCTCGCCCGACGGTGACTTCCTCGGCCAGTGGACCGGCATGGGGGGACCGAACGACATCACCCGCGGAAAGGACGGCAACTTCTACATTGCCGAGCAGGAGGATCAGGGCAAGCCGGCCTATGTCTGCGTCCGCGATGGACAAGGGAATGTGCTCGCCCGTATGGAGAGCCGCCATGTCCACGGTGTCGGCGTCGATGGGCACGGCGACATCTACGCCGGATTGACCACGGAGCGCGGTGTAGACAAGTTCGTGCGAACCGGCTGAGCACGACGCGACAGCTACGCTCGCCCGCACCGGCGCAAGGCGACCGCTTCGCGGCGGCCTCGCGCCGGCCTTGCGCCGGCCTTGAGTGGAGCGGCCGGACGGCTGCGCCAACACATGAGCACATGTCGGCTCCGCAGAGGATGTGTCGGTGAAATACGTCCTAAGCGCGCAGGCCTCCCCGCGTCGTTCCCGCGAAAGCGGGAACTTAGAACGTCCCCCTGGCCTGAACAGGGCACGTGATAGGTGGGCCACCCTGGTCCCCGCTTTCGCGGGGCGACGAAGAAAATGGCTCGACTTGAGCGAAATCTGCTCCAAATGCTCAAGCCGGGAGACGATACTCAGGGTTGCGCGGTTTCTTGGCCGCGGCCCGTCTTCTCGCGGCCAAAAGCCGTCTCTCTGCCCCCAGCCAGAACGGTTTGGGGATCGAGCTCTCCGAACATCTCGATCAAGCCGGCGACGAGCCCGGTCCAGCCGGTCTGATGGCTCGCGCCGATCCACGGCGCCGTTGTCGCCGTGGAAATACTCATAAAACAGCAAGTGATCGCGCCAGTCGGGGTCGCGCTGAAATTTTTAGGTCCCGCCGTACACCGGGAGCCGCCCGGACTTGTCGCGTAGAAAGATCCCTGTCACGCGGTTGGCGATTTCGCGGGCGACCTCGAACAAGTTCATCAGATTGTTCGAGCCGGTCGGGCATTCGATCTTGAAGTTGTCGCCGTAGTAGGAAAAGTAATGCATCAGCGCGCGGATGATCAGCGCGTTGATCGGCATCCAGATCGGTCCGCGCCAGTTCGAGTTGCTGCCGAACATGCCGCTGTCCGATTCCGCCGGCAGATAGCCGACCCGGTATTCCTGGCTGCCCGAGCAAAAGACGTAGGGATGCTCGGCGTGGTAACGCGACATCGAGCGGATCCCATAGGGGCCGAGAAATCCGTTCTCGTCGCATGCGGGTCAGGATCCGCCGCAGCCGGTCCTGGTTGACAAGACCGAGTATCCCACGATCCTCCACGCCGAGATGACCGGGGCCGGTCGAATGGATTCGAGCAGCTCGGGCATCCGCCTAACCCGCTCCTGCATTTGGCGCGCCAATGCGGGGACTCGCTCACGCTGCCCCGCGTCGACTGCCGTCGCGGCGCAGAGCGGCAGCAACCCGACGATCGAGCGGACCTTGAGCCGGGTGGCGGTGCCGTCGGGCAGGCGCAGGACGTCGTAGCAGAAGCCGTCCTCCTCGTCCCACATGCCGTCCGATCAGCCGCTCTGTTGCGGTTTTCATGCCGAATACGTCCCTCAGCCGAGGATGTGGCACCCGTTGTCGATATGGTTATCCGAACGCAGCACCAGCCCGCCGCAAGCGGCGGCGCGCTAACCCGGGCCCTCGATCAAGTCGTGCAATGCCCGAACGACGGCGTCGGGGGTTTCGCGCGACAGGAAATGGCCGGCGAACGGGATGACGCGGCGGTCGTAGCGGCCGGCGAATTGATGGGGGCGGTGCTCCGATTGCGCCGGCGGCGAGACCCCGTCGGCAGCACCGTGCAATACGATTGTCGGCACCGAGATCGCCGGCTGTGCCGCGAGGCGCTGCTCGATCGGCTCCAATGCCGGGTCACCCGCGGCGTTGCCGTGGCGGTGGCGGTAGGACTGGATTGTCACCGCCACGAAATCGGGACTGTCGAAGCTCGCCGCAGTCGCCTCAAAGGTGGTGTCGTCGAAGTGCCAGTTCGGCGACCACAGACGCCACAACAGGCGGGCAAGGTCGCGGCGGTTCGCCTCGAGCCCGGCGCGGCCGCGCTCGGTCTGGAAATACCACTGGTACCACATCCGATGTTCCTGCGCCGCAACGGCGGGATGACCGGACATGGCGATGTTCTGGATGTTGTAGCCGCCGATTGAGACGAGGCCGCGCACCCGCTCCGGCCACAATGCTGCGGCAACGCAAGCCGCGCGCCCGCCCCAGTCGTAGCCGGCGAGAAAGGCGTCCTCGATGCCAAGCGCCCTCATGAAATCGCGCAGGTCGGCGCCGAGCGCCGCCTGCTGGCCCGAGCGCGGCGTGTCGCGGTGCAAAAACCGAGTCGGGCCGTAGCCGCGCAGCCACGGCGCCAGTACATGGCAGCCCTCGGCCGCCAATGCCGGCGCCACGCCGTCCCAATCACGCGGGTCCGATGGCCAGCCATGCAGCAGGATCACCGACGGCCCGTCGTTGGGCCCGCTCTCCTCGTAGCCGATTTCCAATGCGGCGGTGCGGACGGTGCGGAACATCGGGTCACGCTCCCGAGCCGGCGCCGAGCCAGTCGAGGGCGGCTTCGGCTTCGAGGTGCAGCAGCCGCTCGAAGAGCGCCGCGGCGCCGCGCTCGCCCAGCGCGGCACGGGTCAGTCGGGCGAATTTGTCCCCGAGATCCGAGGGCGTGAGGGTGCCGTCCGTAACCGTCGCGGAAAGCCGCCGGCCGCCTTTTAGGTCAACCGTAACCGCGGTTGCAGCGGCGGCGTGGCCGCCGTGCTGGGGCATGGCCCGCACCGTCACCCGGCGGCACAGCGCCCGGATCTCGGGATCGTCGAGCGCGCCTTCGGAAAAGGATTCGGGGTTGCGCGGATCGCGGTAGAGCGCCAAGGCCGCGCAGAACGGCACGCTGTATTGCGCCATCATCAGATCGGCGGGCTCGGCGATGTTGTGCAGGCCGGCCATGCGCTCGCTGCCGGTTATCTCTATCGACTCGACCTCGGCGCCGGTGAAGCGGTGCTCGGCCTGCAATTGCGACAACGCCTTGACCGCGGCATGGGCATTGATGTGGCAGGGATAGCGCTTCAACGCGATGCCGGTCGTCGCCCAATGTTCGCCGAGCCCCCTGGTCAGCTCGCTCACATCCCATTCGCGGCAGAACACCGCGAGGAAACCGAATGGGCCTTCAAGCACGGTGTCGGGGGCGGTAAAGCCGTCAGCGGCGAGGCTCGCGGCCAAGACCCCGCCTTCGGACGCGCGCCCCAGATGCAGCCGCTTGACCATGCCGCCCTTGCCGGCGCGGGCAAATTCAAGCAATCCGCAAGCGAGTGAGCCGGCAATGCCGAGTGCGTTCGCCATCCGCTCGGCGTCGAGCCCCAACAGGTGCCCGCCGGCGACCGCACCGCCGAACGGCCCGGTGTTGCCCGGCGCATGAAAGCCGCGCGCCTCGTTGGTGTGGCCGGTGGCCCGGCCGATCCGCACCATTACCTCGCAGCCGGCGACAAAGGCGGCGATCAGCGCGCGGCCGCCCTGCCCCCGCTGCTGGGCGATCGCGAGTGCCGGCGGCAGCAGGGTGGCACCCGGATGCACGCCGGCGCCGGGGCGGGTCAGGCTGTCGAGCTCGAAGGCGTGCGCGAGCGCGCCGTTGGCGAGTGCGGCCGCGGGTGCCGTCACCGGCGGGCCGCCGGTCCCGAGGATCCGGCTTTTCCCGCCGGGCCCGGTGCGCTCGGCGTAGCCGACGACGATGCGGCTCCACGGCAGGGCCGCACCGCAGACGATGGCCGCGACCGTGTCGGCGATGCACTCTTTCGCGCGTTCGACGATCTCGGGCGGCAGGTCCTCGTAGCGCAGGGCCGCGGCGTACCGCGCCAGCCGAACCGTTTCCTGCCCCATGACCGCCCCTCCGCCGAGCCTGTTTCAGCGAGCGATTAAGGCACGGAAACAGGCGCGCGCGAAGCCCCTGCCCGGTGCCGCCGGAGCCGATCAAGCGCGCTGCCTCAACCCGCCGCCAACGCTCGCACCGCCGGAACCATGAAGTTGCTGGCGATCAGCTTGAGGCGGTCGTCGGCGGCATCGAGATTGGCCCGGCGCAATGCGAAGATCGCCTTGCCAGCGGCAGTCTCGTTCCACAGCCAGTCGCCGAGCTGACGGCTCGACGGGCGGCCCGGGTCAGCGAGACCCGCCTCGAGGCAGTAGGCCTTCAAATCGTCGATCGCAAAGCGCAGGGCGAGCGGCGGCGACATGTCGGCGACCGGGCTCGCCGGCTCGTTCCCGCGCAGCCAGGCCGCGACATAGCTGCCGGCCGCAGCGATCGGCAGCCCGAGAAGGCCGACCGTCGTCCTCCCGCGCCGTGTGACAGAGCGGTCGTAGGCCTCGGCGAGCCGGGCGAGCTCAGTCTCGAACGCATCGGCGACCGCCCCAACCGAACCATCGGCGACCGGCCCCGCGGCGATTGGCACACCCCAGCCGGGGTCGGGCTGCTCGCGTGGGTCGTCCTCCGGGAAATCCTCGATCCGCAGCGGCCCGCCACCCTCGTCGAGCATCCGCAGGGCCGCGAGGATCACACGCTTCTGGAATGCCGGGTCGCTCGGCGGCCCGAACGGGCGGCCCAGTTCGAACGGCACCCAGAGGGCGCGCGGCGGCTTGGTGTTTTCGGTCTGCGGCCGGATCAGGCTGATCGCGACCGTCGCAATCCCCTCTTCCTCGATATAGTGCCCGAGCGCGCTCACGGCGCGCGTGCAGAGCGGTCAAACCGGGGAGAGGATGACGGCGTCGACCTTGTCCCGTTTGAGCCGGCCGGCGGCCTCGCGCGCGTAGTCCTCCATCTGCACCGGGTCGGTGGCGCCCATGAACGAGTAATGCGTTGCCGCGACCGAGCCGATCGCGCCCTCGGCCGCCAATTCGTTCAGCCGGTCTAGCGGAAAGACGACGTTCCAGTCTTCCTGAAAGCCGGTTCTGTCGTAGTTAATCGAGATGTGGCTCATCAGCAGGCGGTCGGGCCCGGTCGAGCCCGGGATCGCCCGGAAATCCGGGTCGCGCCCGCGAAACGGCTTTTCGCCGCGCACCACCAGACCCGCCGACGAGACTACTGCCACCCGCCGCCGAGCCAAGGGCGGCCCCTCGACCCAGGGCCGTGTCTCGAAGTCCGGGCACTCCAATTCGGCAAGGCGCTTGGCTTGCGCCGCCGGAAGATCGCTCAACCGCACCGGCTCATCTCCCATTTGCTGCATATGCGCGCATCATGCGTCGGGTGCGCCGCCATGGTCAACTCGACCGCGCCCCGCCGCTCTTCACGAAGGCGTTACGCCCGCACCCCAA
>DATKHX010000533.1:0-9871 GCA_035510075.1 Allostellaceae bacterium | reverse complement strand
GGGTTGGGCACGTCGATCTCGGTCAATAGGGTGCGTGTGGCTGGGTCGAGCGCGTCGGCGATGCGCGTGACCTTGCCGGGGAACGGGTGGCCGGGGATCTCCGGAACCCGCACGATGGCCGCGATCCCGGGGGCGACGCCCTGCGCCGCCTCCTGCGGCACGAAAAGCTGGATGCGCATGACGTTGCTGTGCGCGATCGCGAACATAAAGGTGCCGCTCGTCGCATCGGCCTGTACCAGGCTGCCGACATCGACGTTGCGCTGAGTGATGACACCATCGAACGGGGCCACGACCCGCAGATAGGCCTTTTGCTGCTGGAGGACCTGAATCTGGGCCTGCTGCGCCTTGATCGTGGCGGCATTTGCGCTGGCCGCCTGGGTCTGTGCCGCGAGGTTCAGGCGGTCGGTGTCGCCCTGCTGTCGGGTGACCCAGCCTTGCTTGACAAGGGGGTCGTCGCGCGCCCAGTTGTGCGCGGCGAGTTCGCGGTTCGCTTCGGTCTGACGCAGGGTCGCCGCGTTCTGCGCCAGAGTCGCCTGCGCCTGGGCAATCTGGTGGTCGAGCTCGGGGGCGCTGATCAGCGCAAGCATGTCGCCCCCCTTGACGCGAGAGCCGATGTCGACATCGCGCTCGACGATGTAGCCGGTGGCCCGGGCAAAGATATTCGCCGCTTCGAACGCGGTCGTCGTGGCCGGCAAAACCACTTTGTGAATGTGCGGCGTCGCCTGGACCGCGGCAACCCGCACCCGCGGGACGAAATCGCGCTGCTCCTCGGCGGCGGTGGCGGCCTCGATATGCTGCCGATAATGCTGCTGCACCCCGATCGCCAATCCCGCGGCAAGCACCGCCAACGCGCCGAAACCAAGCGAGCGGCGTCCCGACCGGCCGCGCGGGCCACGGTCGAGCTCGGGCGCCGCGACATCGCGACGGGATCCGGGCTTCGACTCCGATGCCGCACGGTCGAGCACCGGAGGATCGCTGTCGGGCATTACAAATCCTCCGAAAAGACGCCGTGGGCCGGCTTGCCGTCGTTGCCCTTGCGCAGCATCGCAAAGAGGTAGGGCACGACGAGCAAGGTGGTCGGGGTTGCGAAAATGAGGCCGCCGATGACCGCGCGCGCCAGCGCCGCGTTCTGCTCCTCGCCGGGGCCGCCGATCGCCATCGGCACCATGCCGACGATCATTGCCGCCGCGGTCATCAGCACCGGCCGGATCCGGGTGCGCCCGGCGGTGATCGCCGCGTCGAACGCCGATGCGCCTTCGAGCTGCTGCTCGCGGGCAAAGGTCACGAGCAGGATCGAGTTGGCCGAGGCGACGCCGACCGCCATGATGGCGCCCATCAGCGAGGGCACGCTCAACGTCGTGTCGGTGATGTAGAGCATCGTGACGATGCCGCAAAACGTCGCCGGCAATGCCAGAATGACGACAAAGGGGTCGCCGAAATTTTGGTAGTTCACGACCATCAAGAGGTAGACGAAGACGGCGGCGAACAACAGGCCGACGCCCATGTCGTGAAAGGCGCCGTTCATGCTGCCGATCTGGCCCAAGACCTGGATCGAGTTGCCAGGCGAGAGCCGGCCGTGCAGAGAGCCGACCATCTGGTCGATCGCGCCGGCGACGCTGCCGAGGTCGCGATCCTGCACATTGGCGTAGACGTCGTAGACCGGCTGTATGTTCTCCTGGTTGGCGTTGGTCGGCACCACCGCGCGCGACAACGTCGCGACATTGTCCAGCAGCCCCGGCACCGGCTGCCCTTGTGGGGTCAAGGTTTCGCTGACCGGGGTGTTGGTCAGCGCGTTCAGCGATGCGAGGCGCGGCTCGGGAGTCTGGACGACGAGATAATAGGGGATCCCCGATTTCGGATCGGTCCAGAAATTGGGTGCAACCTGCTCCGACGAGCTGAGGCTGATATTGAGGTTGGAGGCGACCTGATTGAGGTTGAGGCCGAGCTCCGCGGCGCGGCTGCGGTCGATGTCGGCAAACAGCTCCGGCCCGTCGACCTCCTGCTGGAGATGAGCGTCGACAATCCCGGGGACGGCGGCGATCTGCCGGCGCAGCTGGTGCGCGATCTGCAAATTCTTGACGCGGTCGTAACCGACCGTGCGCACGTCGATCTGTGCCGTCAGCCCGAAATTCAGGATCTGGGTCACCATGTCGGCGGGCTGAAAGTAAAAAATGTCGTCCGGGAAGGCTTTGGGCAGCACACGACGCATCTCGCGCACGTAATCGGCCGTCGGCCGGTGCCCGTCCTTGAGCGATATCAAAATGACGCCGTCATTGACGCCGATCGTCGAGCCGTCGGAGAAGGCGAGGTTATAGACGCGCGCGGGCAGGCCGATATTGTCGACGATCAGCGCCCGCTCGCCCGCAGGGATGATGTCGCGGATCTCGTCCTCGATCCGCTGAAACATCTGCTCGGTCTTTTCGATCCGGGTTCCTGGCGGGACCCGGACATGAAGCTGGATCTGGCCGCCGTCGATCGCTGGAAAGAAATCTCGGCCGACTAGGATGAACATCACCACGCCGAGGGCGAGGACCATCACGGCGGCAATCGGCACGATCAGCCGGCGCGTCAGCAAGATATGGAGCAGCTCGGCGTAGCTGCCGCGCATGCTCTCAAAGCCCTCTTCGATCTTCGCGTGCAAGCGGGCAAACCGGCCGTGGCCGGCGCTGTGCACCTCGCCTTTCAGCAAGAGGCCGATCGTAATCGGAGTCAACGTCCGCGACAGGCCATAGGAGGCGAGCATCGCAAAGACGACGGCGAGGCCGAGCGGAGTGAACAGGTATTTGGCCGGCCCCTGGAGAAAGATCACCGAGGTGAAGACGCAGCTGATCGCCAGGGTCGAAACCAGGGTCGGGACCGCGATTCCGGCCGCCCCGTGCAATGTCGCCTCCGGCAGCGGCTGACCCTCCTCGGTCAAGAGGCGGTGGGTGTTCTCGATCGTCACCGTCGAATCGTCGACGAGGATGCCGACCGCGAGCGCCAGCCCGCCCAAGGTCATCGTGTTGAGGGTGTCGCCGAGGAAGTAGAGGACGATCAGCGACGACAAGACCGCGAGCGGGATCGAAATCATCACCACAAGTGTCGAGCGCCACGAGCCGAGGAACAGCAGGATCATCAGCGCGGTCAGCCCGGCGGCGATCGCCCCTTCGCGCACGACCGCGGCGACGGCGTTGCTGACAAACACCGACTGGTCGAATAGCTCGCTGATGTGGAGGCCGGGCGGGGCCGCTTGACGGGCGACCTGGAGCGCCTGCTTGACGCCGGCGACGACGTTCAAGGTCGACGCGTTGCCATTCTTGATCACGCTCAGCAGCACCGACCGCCGCCCATTTTCGCGGACGATGTTCTGCTGCACCGCAAAGCCATCGCGGACGTAGCCGACGTCCTTGACGAAGACCATGGCGCCATTGACGAATTTGATCGGGATGTCGTTGAGGTCGGCGATTGTCGTCGGCGTCGCGTTGGTGCGCACCGTATACTGCGTGTCGCCGATCTTTGCCGTGCCCGAGGGCAGGGTCAGGTTCTGGGCGTTGACCGCGTTGACCACGTCCATCGGGGTCAGCCCCTTGGCCTGCAATTTCACTGGGTCGATGTCGACCATGATCTGGCGGTATTTGCCGCCGGCCGGGGTCGGAAACGTCACCCCTGGGATCGGCGCCAGCCGCTGCCGTAGATTGTAGAGGCCGTAATCGTAGAGCTGCTGCTCGCCCAAGGTGTCGGAGCTCAGGCTGATCTGCAGCACCGGGACGCTGGAGGCGTTGTACTGGACGACGATCGGGGGATTGATGCCCGGGGGCAGCAAGGCGCGGATCGCGTTGGTGGCGGCGACGATCTGCGCGATCGCCAGATCGAGGTTCACATCGGGCTGAAAGAAGATCTTCTGGACCGAGATCCCATCCAGGGTCTGCGCCTCTATATCTTTAATTTCATTGACGTTCGAGCTGATCGCGTATTCGCTGTAGGTGGTGACGCGCTGCTCCATCTCGGGCGTGCTGAGCCCGGTCTCCTGCCAGATGACTGTAACCACCGGAATGTCGATCTGTGGAAAGATGTCGGCCGGCATCGACCGGATCGCGGTGACACCGAGGAAGAGGATCAAAAGCGCCAGCACATAAAAGGTGTACGGCCATTTCAGCGCAAACCGGACGATACCCATGGCCGTCTTTCGCTCCTTTCCGGCAGCGGGTGCCCCCGGCCGATATGGTGCAGAGCGAACCTGGTCAGAGGCGTTCCTCGGATCCCCGGTTCCGAGCCCCTGATCCGTGGCGGACTGCGCCGTCATACGTTGCTTCGCACCATTTCTGCTGCAGCGCAACATCGGTCAAGATCGGAAGCCTTTTCCGATGTTCAACATCGGCTTGTGCCAATGTGGCGGTGCAGCGAGAGGGGGCGGGGCGAAGCGTTGCAGTGATATCGACAGAGTTTCCGGCGCGGCGAGGCCGCGTAGCGGCTCGTAGATCTGCAGACAGGGATCGGTCGATCATCCCGTCATCTTTGAAACCGAGCGCTACTTTTCGCCGCAGGCGCCGCCGCCGCTGCGACAAGCGTGTATGAAGTGCGCGCATTAACCCGCCGGCGGCGTATCTGTTTGGGAGAGCGCGAAGCGGGCGATCTCGTCCTTGCGCATAAAGACGACGCCGGCATGGCCGCGCGTAGCGGCGATCGCGGATCCAGCGTAGTCATCGTCCTTGCGTGACTGACCGCCTTGCCGAGAGGCGTGGGGCGCGCGCGGGGATCAAGCGTCCAGGACGCGGCGAATTCTGGATGCCAGATCGGAATAGGTGAACGGCTTGAAAACGACCTCCACCCCCGGATCGAGCCGGCCCTGGTGGACGATGGCGTTGCGCGCATAACCGGTCGTATACAGCACCTTGAGGCCGGGTCGCCGACGCAGCGCCTGCTCGACGAGCTGCCGACCGTTCATGCCGCCAGGGAGCCCGACATCGGTGAAAAGCAGCCGAACCTCGCGATGGGCATCGAGCAACCTGAGCGCGCTGGCGCCATCTTCGGCGGTCAATACGCGATAACCGAGATCACGGACCATTTCGCTCGTATATTCGCGGATATCGGCGTCATCCTCTACAACGAGCACGGTTTCCGCGCCGCCACGCGGCAATTCCCGCGCTCCGATGCTTTCATCGGAAATCGCCTCAGGCCCCCGGTGGCGCGGCAGATAAAGCTTTACGGTGGTGCCGTGGCCGACTTCGCTGTAGATTTTGACATGCCCGTTAGACTGCTTGACAAATCCGTATACTTGGGAAAGTCCGAGACCCGTACCTTGGCCGATGTCTTTCGTTGTGAAAAACGGCTCGAATACCTGACTGACAATCTCGTTTGGCATGCCGACGCCGGTGTCGGACACGAAGATGCCGATATATTGACCAGGCTCAATCTCGCTGTGCATCGCCGCGTAGGCTTCGTCAAGATGGGAGTTGGCGGTTTCGATCGTCAGCTTGCCACCTTCGGGCATCGCGTCCCGCGCATTGACGGCGAGGTTTATCAATGCGTTTTCCAGCTGATTGCTGTCAATGAAGGCCGGCCAAAGCCCGCCGGCTAGTACAGTCTCGATTTGAACCGCTTCGCCAATGGTGCGGCGCAACAGATCCGACATGCCGGCCACGAGCTTGTTGACCGACACGACCTCTGGCGCCAAGGGCTGACGGCGGGAGAACGCCAATAGGCTGTGGGTCAGCAGGGCTGCACGCGATGCTCCCCTCAGCGCCGCGGCGATGGCTCTCTTATACCGTTGGTCATCGGGTAAAATCCGGTCCAGCTGGTCGAGGTTGCCCATAATGACGGTCAGCAGATTGTTGAAATCGTGGGCGACCCCGCCAGTCAGTTGCCCTACAGCCTCCAATTTCTGAGCTTGGCGCAATGCGTCTTCGGCCTGCTGGCGCCGCTCGACTTCCTCCATTACCCGCTGTTCGAGTGTCTCATTCAGTTCTTGAAGCTGTTGCTCAGCTGTTCGGCGCGCCGCAAGCTCGCGTTGGCTCGCTTCGTATAATCGCGCATTGTCGATGGCGATCGCGGCTTGCGCCGCGACCCCGAGCAGAATGCGTTCCACCCGCTCGGTAAAGATACCCGGTATCGAGTGGCCGAAAAATAGACCGCCGAGAACTTCGCCCGAACGAGAGACAACCGGGGCGGCAAAATAACTGCGGACAGGGAGATGGCCCTTGGGCATCCCATTGTGCGGCGGATTTTGCCCGTAACGGGGATCCGATAATATGTCGTCGGAACGAACCGGCCCAAGTCCACGGAAGGTTTGCTCGAATAAGGCCGTATTGCGGGGCATTGGGAAGTCGGCGAAAGCCTCGCGCGGCGCACCTGACAGTGCATATAAGGTATATGCCTCGCCCGCCTCGTTCACCAAATTATAGAAGAACGCGCCGAATTCAGCCCCCGCCAGCTCGACCCCGGCATCGGTCACCATCTGAACCAGCCGTTCGAGGCTCAATTCGCTCGCAAGGGCAGCACCGGTGCGGTTGAGGATTTCGAGGGTGCGGGCTTCTTCCCGAATCTCGACGAGGCGCGCCTCCAAGGTTTCGTTGAGCGCCAGCAATCGCGCTTCCAGCTGCTTGCGGTCCGTGATTTCGTAGTAGACACCGGTCAGCCAGAGCGCCCTGCCGGTTTCGTCCTTCGTCGCCTCGCCCTTTCCGGCGATCCAATGGACGCTTCGATCCGAGTGCCGCACGCGAAACTCGACGTAATAGGAACCCGTCTCGGCAGCCGTTTCTACCGCTGAATGCAGCTTCGGCACGTCATCGACAAAGATGGCGGGCAGCCATTCTGCGAAAAGCCGCCGCGGGTTTTCGGGGTCGAACCCGAAGAGCGCCGCGACCGGGGGTGTCCATTCCCACGCGTCGGTCGTCAAATCCCACTCGAACCACCCGATACCGCTCGCCATCTGAGCGAGCCGCACCCTCTCCTCGGTCGCTCGCAACCGGCGTTCGATCTGCTCACGCTGTGATCGATCGTCACTCATTGTGCCGAGTGTCTCTACTGTCTGCCGGCACTGAGGATGGCCTTGGCCTCGGTCATCGCCCGCATTTTGCCGAGCGCCACGTGCCGCGGCAGATGGTTGAACCCGCAAGTGCTGGTGATGATGGTCTGCTCGGGCGCGAGCCATCGTTGGGCGGCGATGCGATCCGCGACGAGCGCGCCGGTTTCGATGTTTGGCGCCTGGACGTCGACCGCGCCAATCCCGAGCTGCTTGTTGCCGAGCCGACCTTCGAACTGGTCCGCGCGATCATATTCGACGAGCAGCGAGTCGCATTCAATTCGACTAACCAGGTCGGCCTTGTAGCGCCCGGTATCGAAGTAACGATGCCCGATCTGTCCATCATAGTCCGGGCCGACTGCGTAATTACCCTGGCAAATATGGACGGAGACATGCACATCCTCTGGAAGGCTTTCGATCGTGAGATTGATCGCCTCGGTCGCCATCAGCACTTCTCCGTCGCTCGGCGGAGTCAAGTAGGGCTCATCGATCTGGATATGCTTGCACCCGGCTGCGGCTAATCTCGTGAAATTATTGTGCAGCAGCTTTGCCGCATCGAGCATCATCCGTGCTGGGTCGTTGTAGTGTTCGTCATAGACGACTGCCGTCAAGAAATGCGGGCCGGTCATCGTGATTTTGACCGGCTTTCGCGCGAAGGCCGAAACAGTTTGGAATTCTTCAACGAGACCGAGATCCGTCGTGTCGGAAATCGGACACTTGCAGACAGCAGCCGGGTGAGTGACGTTCGGATCGTATGCGGTGATCGGCTTGGGTCGGGTGACGCCTTGAAGGGCGGGGATTTTCTGCCAAAAGTAATTGAGCATGGCGTTCGGCGGCGAGTGGCGGTTGTGGGTCCGCCGATGTGCCTCCCCGCCAGTGATAACGTCTATCCCTGCCGCCTCCTGCTCCAGGATCGCCGCCTCCATAACGCGGAATTGCACATCTCCCATATCCGCCGGCAGCAGCTGCCCCATCGTCACCAGCCGGTCGAGCGGCTCGTACCAACGCGGCACGCTGTAGGCGCCGATCACCGTAGTCGTGTACTTCGGGTAGTGCGGCATCTCAATTCCAGTTCCAATCAGCTCCGGCGCCAGAAGAATTCGTCACGGAAGGCTCGCCTTCATGCGGTCGCGAAGATCTAAAGCCGTACCCCGCCACCCTACGGTGAACCGGCCTCTGCTTCCAGCGGGCCGCGCTACTTTCCATAAAGCGTCGCCAAAACCGAGCAGCCGACACTCGGCTACGGCGTTCCGCCAGACAGGTTGCATTAGGCTGTCGTCCAATCAATCGATTGCGCGATCGGTTCCCGTCTCGGCCACCATTTTGCTATATTTGATAGCGCTGCCGGGGGCGCGGCTTAGAGGCACGCTCTGTAGCGCCGACCTCCTCCACACCCCAAGCGGGTTGGTGCCCGCGGCGCGCCTATTGACAGCAGGGTTGGCCGCCGGTTCGGCGTGCGGGCGTCGGCTCGGAGAGCCGGCGCCGGCCGGCGCTTATGACCCGAGGCCGGTTAAAAAGCCTATACAGGGATGATCGAACGCCGCAAATATGTCGAGGAGCCGGGCTCGGCAAAAAGTCTTGCCGCGCATTCGAGAGCTTTGAGGGCGGGCCGTCGTCAAAGAGGGATCGACCATCGTGACGAAAGCGGGAGAAGGGTTTCGCGAAGGCTATGTCGAAGGCGACGGCTTTCGGATCCGCTACATGAGTGCCGGGACGGGGCCGACGCTGGTGCACCTGCACGGCGCCGGCGGGTTGCGGCTGACCCCCGGCCACGATCTGCTGAGCCGGCAGTTCCGGGTCATCGCCTTCGAGATGCCGGGCTTCGGCGCTTCGCCCGAAAACGAGCGGACCCCCGACATGCCGGCGCTGGCGGGGACGATGACGAAGGCGGCCGATGCGCTCGGCCTCGATCAGTTCAACCTGATGGGGACCTCGTTCGGCGGCAAGACGGCGCTGTGTCTGGCGGTGCAGCAGCCGGCGCGGGTGCGGGCGCTGGTCCTCGAAGCCCCGGCGGCGATCCGCCCGGCAGGCGGCGAACCGCCCTCCGGGACGCCCGAGGAGATGGCGCTCCGGCTCTACGCCCATCCCGAACGGATGGCGCCGCTGCCGGCGCCCGAGCCGACGGTGCGGGCGAAGACGGCACGGCTGGTGGCGCGGCTGCGCGGACCCGATCGCGACGCCGACCTCGAAGCGCGGCTGCCGGAGCTCGCGATCCCGACTTTGGTCCTGTTCGGGACCCTCGACCGGGTGATCCCCCCTGAGATGGGGCATTTCTACAAGGAGCTGATGCCCAACTGCCACCTCGTCTTTGTTTACGACGCCGGGCACGCGATCAGCGCCGAGCGACCAGAGGCTTTCACCGAGGTCGTCGCCGACTTCATCGAGCGCCGCGAGGCTTTCGTCATCAGCCGCAACGAAACGGTCATTCACCCATAGCATCGGCGGCACGCAACCTGACTGGGGGCAGCGCGCCAAGTCCACCCGATTTAGGGCGAATATTTACGGTTTGTTGTTGCGGCCGTGGCATAATCCGATAAGTACTGTTTGGCTGCCGGTTTCGAGCAGCGGCGGGTGCCGTCACTTGTGGGTGGCGAGACGCAGTCGCCCGCGCCGGCCGGCGTAGCGCAAGGATTATTTGGGGCCCTCCCGCCCGAATGTGGAACTCGCAATGCGACCTTGGATTATCGTGGCGTCAGGCGCTGTTGTGGCACTTGCCGCCGCGGCTGCGCTGGTGCGGCCCGAGTTGACCTCGACGCCGCACGCCGCCTTTGTGCCGAGCCTGGTGCCGCTGCTGCCGACGCTAGGGGTGACCGCGCTTGCCGTTTACGCGCTCTGCGCGGTCTTGTTGACATCGGGGGATCTGATCGCCGG
>DATKHX010000532.1:0-5880 GCA_035510075.1 Allostellaceae bacterium | reverse complement strand
GCGGCCCGCGTCGTCGCGATCGAGCGCGACCCGCGCTGCCTCGCGGCGCTCGGCGAGCTTGCCGCAGCCTTTCCGGGACGGCTGGAGGTCGTCGCCGCCGATGCGCTCGACCTCGATCTGGCAGCACTCGCCCCGGCCCCGCGCAAGATCGTCGCCAACCTCCCCTACAACATCGCGACCGTGCTGCTCCTCGGCTGGCTCGACCAAATTCGCGCTTTCGACGGCCTGACCCTGATGTTCCAGCGCGAGGTGGCACTGCGCCTGACCGCGGTGCCGCGTACGAAATCCTATGGCCGGCTGTCGGTCCTGACGCAGTGGGTCGCCGAGGCGCGCATCCTGTTCGACGTGCCGGCGCGCGCGTTTGTCCCGCCGCCGAAAGTGACGTCGAGCATCGTCGCGATCGCGCCTCGCCCCGAACCGCTGGCGCCGGCGGCAAAGCCGATACTCGAACGCGTCGCCGCCGCCGCCTTCAACCAGCGCCGCAAGATGCTGCGCTCGAGCCTCGAAGCGCTGGGCCTTCCGGTTGAAAACCTGCTCGCCCGAGCCGGCGTCACGCCGACGGCCCGTGCCGAAGAGCTGACGGTCGCCGAATTCTGCGCTCTGGCGCGGGCGGTCGAAGATTCGCCCGGCCTTGCCGGTCAGCGCCGCCTGGAACTGTCATAGGCGGCTCGCAGTTGGCGCAGGCGTTGCGCGGTTTCGCCGTCGAGCCGGCCGTCACGGCAATCGGGTCGGAAGCGCCGCTGAAAGGCGAGGACGGCCGCGGTCTCGGCTCCGCCGGCGACCTCGTACCCGATGGCTGCAAGGTCGGCGAGCGCCGCCGCCTGTTCGACGACCCCGGTGCCGGCGTCGCGGTGGTGCAAGAGACCGGCCTTCGGCTCGGGCCAGAGACCAATGCCGGCGCCAGCGAGACGGCGCCAGTCGAAGAGCTCGCCGGGGTCGGTCTTGCGGTCGGGGGCGATGTCCGAGTGCCCGACAATGCGATGCGCTGGTATCGGGTGACGCGTGAGGACGTCGCGGCAGAGCCACTCGACCGCCGCCATCTGGGGCTCAGGAAAGGGTCGGTAACCCCATTCATGACCGGGGTTGACGATCTCGATCCCGATCGACACGAAGTTGAGGTCGCGCTCGCCCTCCCAGCACGACAACCCGGCGTGAAAGGCGCGCAGCGCCTCGGGAACGAGGCGCCACACGGCGCCGTCTTCTTCGACGACGTAATGGGCGCTCACCCGAGCCAGGGGGTCGCACAGCCGGTCGAGCGCCGCCGCAGCGTTTTGCATGCCGGTGTAATGCAGCACCAGCATGTCAATGCGTGGCGGCTCCCCGCGCGCGGCGTGATTTGGCGACGGCCGCTCGCGAACGGAGAGCCCGGTCATCCGGCCGCGGCGGTGGGGCCGCCGTGTCTCGCTAGTCGATCGTAGGCGGCGTTGATGCGCGCAACCTTGGCGGTCGCGAGCGCCACACATTCGGGCGGTAGACCTTGCGCGACGACGAGATCGGGGTGGCTTTCGCGCACCAGCCGATGATAGGCGACGCGGAGCTCGTCCGGCGGAGCCCCCGGCAGCACCCCCAAGATCGCGTAGGCGTCCTCAGCGCCCTCGTCGTCCGACCCCACATGGTGCGCGCGGATGCGGGCGTAGTCGGCGCCGTCAAAGCCGAAATGGCGGGCGACCTCGCGCAGATAGGCGTCCTCGGCGGGGCATATGCGGCCATCGGCCAACGCAATGTGGAACAGCCCGTCGAGTAGATGCTCGAGCACGATCGGATCGGCGGCGAACAGCCGCCCGACCTGGCGAGCGTAGCCTTCAAATCCGTGACTGCTTTTGCGGGCGAGGTCGAAGACCAGCCGGACATGCTCTTCCTCACCCGGCGGGACCTGAAACACCTCGTGAAAGGCGGCGACCTCGTCGCGGGTGACGTCGCCATCCGCCCGCGCCATCTTGGCGCCGAGCGCGATCGCCGCGATCGTAAACGCAACCGTCCGGCGCGGGTCGGCGTCGGCGGGATCGTGCCCATGCCCATGCCGGTGCACGATGTGATCGGCGGCACGATCGAGCAATGCCCCGAGCGGGCCGCCAAAGGACAGATCGAGCGCGCTCGTCACTATTCGGCCAATAAAGCTCATCGATTTCGGATTTTGCCCCTGCGAGACGATCGAACGCGCGATCCGGCACTCCGGTTCCCTGGTTCGCCCATCCTCCCGCCTTATGCTACTATTCGCGCGGCACTGTAAAAAAGCTGAATTGAAGCAGGTGGGGCTGCTTGCCGCAGAGGAAACCGGGTGGAACGCTTTGAGGCGATCGTGATCGGCGGCGGGCTGGTCGGCTCCGCCATCGCTTACGGGCTGGCCCGCGCCGGGCTCGCGACCGCGTTGGTCGACGAGGGCGATGTCGCGTTTCGCGCGTCGCGGGGCAATTTCGGCCTCGTCTGGGTGCAGAGCAAGGGCGACGGCGCGCCGCATTATCAACGCTGGACGAGACGCTCGGCCGAGGAATGGCCGGCGTTGGCGGCCGATCTCTTGAATCGGACAGGTGTCGCGGTCGGGCACCAGCAACCGGGCGGAGTGCATCTTTGCCTTGGCGAGGCCGAGCTCGACGAGCGGCATCAGCGAATGGAGCGGATGCGCCGAGAATCGGGCAATTTCGGGTTCGAGTACCGCATGCTCGACCGCCATGAACTGGCCGGCATGCTGCCCGGAGCAGGCGCGGCTGTGAGCGGCGCCTCTTGGACCCCGTATGACGGCCACGCGAACCCCCTCGATCTGCTGCACGCCCTGCACAAAGGCTTTGTCGAGACAGGCGGGCGCTACATCCCGAACACGACCGTCGGCGATCTCGCAGCCCCACCCGGCGACTTTCGCATTTCCGTTTCCGCCGGCGAGATCGCGGCGCCGCGAGTGGTTCTGGCTGCCGGGCTCGGCAACCTCGCCTTGGCGCCGCTGGTCGGGCTGAATGCGCCTGTCAGACCGCAACGAGGCCAGATCCTGGTTACCGAGCGGGCTCGACATCTGCTGCCGATGCCGACGACGACGATCCGCCAGACGGTGGAAGGCAGCATCATGCTTGGCGACAGTCAGGAGGATGTCGGGTTCGACACCAGCCAAAAGCCCGCGGTGATGCAGGCGATCGCCCGCCGCGCCGTCCTTACCTTCCCGTGGCTGCGCGATTTGCAAATCGTTCGGGCGTGGGCGGCGCTCCGCGTGATGCCGCCCGACGGGCTGCCGATCTACGATCAGTCGCAACGCTTTCCCGGGGCATTCACCGCAAATTGCCATAGCGGGGTCACTCTCGCCGGGGTTCATGCCAACGTCTTGGCGCCGATGATCGCCGCGGGGGCGCTCGACCCCTCGCTCGACCTCTTCTCGGCACGGCGCTTCGATGTTCCAGCCGCGGCCTGACGGCGTCCCTGCGAGCGTCGCGGTCATCGTCGAGGACCGCCTGGTGCACGTCCCCGCCGGCGCTTCGGCCGCCGCGGCGATGCTGGCCGCCGGATACCGAAGCATCCGCGAGACGCCGGTCTCGGGCTCCGCCCGGGCGCCCTATTGCATGACGGGTGTGTGCTTTGACTGCCTCGCCGAGATCGACGGGGTGCCCAATCGGCAGAGCTGCATGGTCGAGGTGCGGGCGGGGATGCAGATCCGCCGCCAGATCCGGGCACGCCGCATCGATCCCTTGGCATGAGCAAGGTCGAGTTCGCGATCATCGGGGCGGGCCCTGCCGGAATGGCGGCCGCCACCCTGGCCGCGGAGCTCGGGCTCGACACGATGCTGATCGACGAGCAGGGCTCCCCGGGCGGTCAAATCTATCGCGGCGTAGAGCGCGCCCCTGCCGCTTCTCCGCTCGGGCGGGACTACCTCGCCGGAAACCAGCTGGTGGCGGCAATGCGGGCGAGCGCGGTCGAATATCGGCCGGCCACGACCGTGTGGCACCTCGAGCCCGAGGGCACAATGCATCTCGCCGGCGCCGGCCGAACCGAGACGATCTCGGCCCGCCGCATCTTGCTCGCGACCGGTGCGATCGAACGCCCGGTTCCGATTCCAGGGTGGGTTTTGCCCGGCGTCATGACCGTCGGCGCCGCTCAAATCCTGCTCAAAACCGCCGATCTCGTTCCCACGGGCCGCACGGTGCTGGCCGGGCAAGGGCCGCTGCTCTACCTCGTCGCAACGCAGCTGGCGCGGGCTGGAGCGCCGCCCGCCGCGATCCTCGAAACGACGCCGCCGGCGAACTACCGCCGAGCGCTGCGGGCATTGCGCCGGCGCTGGCCGGGGCTGCCTCCATTGCTGAAGGGCGTCGCATCGATATTCTCGGCAATGCGGGCCGGCATTCCGGTCCGGCGCGATGTGCGCGGCTTGCGGGCGATCGGCCGCGGCACTCTGGAGCGCGTGGTCTGGGAGGGTGGCGAGGCCGCCGCCGATCACTTGCTCCTGCATGAGGGCGTGATCCCGAATATCCAGATCAGCCTCGCCTTGCAGCTGCGCCACGAATGGGGCGAGGACCAGCTGTCCTGGCGGCCGGCCCTCGATCCGTGGGGCCAGACCAGCCTGCCCTGCATCGCCGTCGCCGGGGATGCTGGCGGGATTGTCGGCGCCGAGGCGGCGCGCCTCTTGGGACAGCTCGCGGCACTCGACGCAGCCATGCTGCTCGGCCGCATCGGCGAGCCCGAGCGCGACCGGCGCGCAGGGCCAATCCGGGCGGCGCTCGTGCGCGAGCGTGCCCTGCACGCGTTTCTCGATCGGCTCTACCGGCCAAGACGTTCGACCCTGATACCGGAGGACGATGTTGTCGTCTGCCGCTGCGAGGAGGTGCCGGCCGGCCGGATTCGCCGAGCGGCGCGTCTCGGCGCAACGGGCCCGAACCAGCTCAAGGCGTTCACCCGTTGCGGAATGGGCCCCTGTCAGGGCCGGATCTGCGGACCGGCGGTTGCCGCCGTCATTGCCGACGCGCTGGCCAAACCGATCGCCGAGATCGGCACCTGGCGGCCGCGCGCGCCGTTCAAGCCGATCACCGTTGGCGCTCTCGCCGCTTTTGAAGCGGCGGAGCCGGAGGCCGGCGAAGCAGTGAGCCGCGGCTAGAGCGCTTTCCTATCATCTTGAACCTTCATTCCCGCGAAAACGCAGGGCTGTCCGGGGAAATCTGCTTACAACCAAACAAGATCGCTAAGCAAAGTAGCGCAAGCAGGACCCGTCTTGCCCGGACTTGATCCGGGCATCCACGCAGCCGCAACCAGCGCTGCGGCGTGCCGCCAAGGCGTGGATGGCCGGGTCAAGCCCGGCCAAGACGATAAAGGTTGTGGTTGTCGATGAGTACTCCAGCGAGGTCAGCCCCGGCGAGATCCTCTATTCAACCTCGGCGCACGCGTAGGCGTTGATCTCCAACCCGACCGCAATCTCGACAATCACCGGCGTCTTCCCACTTCATCGTCATTCCCTCCACGGCTTTTTGGCCGCCCCAAGCCAGGCGCCCACCAGCCCCTGTCAACCAACGGTCCCGCAATGTCAATGTGGGGCATCGCGTCACGATCATCAGGCGGACGATGACGAGGATCGACGGCAGTCAGGATTGCAAAATCGTGAAATTATCCGATCAATTCAGGAAAGCGCTTTCGCCGGGTCTCTGCCTTGATGGTCCGTGGGGGGAGAGCAGGCGGGTAAATGTTCGATCCGATGCGCATTTTGACGGTATTGGCGGCGTTGGCCATGTTGTCGGGTGCCGCGGCGGCGCAGCAAGCCCCGCCGACTGCCGATGCGGGCCAATCCATAAGCTTGCCGACCGTCGAGGTGGTCGCCGCCAGCCCGCTGCTCGGCTCTGGGGTCGATCGGGCCAAGGTGCCGGCCCAAACCCAGGTGCTGACCGGTCAGGATATCACCCGCGACGGCAACGCCGA
>DATKHX010000531.1:0-3667 GCA_035510075.1 Allostellaceae bacterium | reverse complement strand
GGGCGATGTGCACGCCGGAGCCGCGCGGATAGAATTGCCGATAGGGGAAATCGGTCCCCAGCATCAGCAAGACATCGCAATCGAGCATCGCGTAATAGCCGGACGAAAACCCGATCAGCCCGGTCATTCCGACATCGTAGGGGTTTTTCCACTCGACATGTTCCTTGCCGCGCATGGTATGGACCATCGGCGCTTTGAGACGCTCGCCCAATTCCAGAAGCTGATCGTGCGCGCCCTGGCACCCCGAACCGCACAGTATCGTGACACGGGTCTTGCCGTTCAGCAGCGCTGCCAGCCGCTCGAGGTCCGCTGTCGCCGGCGTCACCACCGGTGCGGCCGGCAGCAAACCCGCGGGCTTGGCCGGCGGCGCATCGGATGCGGGCTGCAGCGCCACATCACCGGGCATCACCACGACCGACACGCCGCGCTTGCCGACCGCCTCGCGGATCGCCACTTCGAGCACGCGCGGCATCTGGTTGGCGCCGGAAACCAGTTCGCAATAATGGCTGCACTCTTGGAACAGCGTTTGCGGGTGGGTTTCCTGAAAATAGCCAGAGCCGATTTCCGCCGAGGGGATGTGCGCGGCGATGGCGAGCACCGGCACGCGCGAGCGGTGGCAATCGAACAGGCCGTTGATCAAGTGCAGATTGCCCGGCCCGCAGCTGCCGGCGCAGACCGCGAGCTTGCCCGTCAGGTGCGCCTCCGCACCCGCCGCGAACGCGGCGACCTCCTCATTCCGAACATGCACCCATTCGATCTTGCCCTGGCGCCGGATCGAGTCGGTCAGGCCGTTCAGGCTGTCGCCGACAATACCGTAGACCCGCTCGACCCCGGCTGCCGCGAGGGTTTCGGCAAACTGATCGGCGACCGTTTTTGCCATGTCGCGGTACCCATCTCTTGAATGACGGCAGGATATTTGGAGAGCAGGGTAACAGCTTTGACGAGCCTCGCTGGTTAGCTTTGGTAAATTTCAGTTAATTTGGTGGTGCTGCCGTCGGGAGCGGCGATCCCCGGGTGCCTGATCCATTCTCGTGCAACGTGCGGGGAGCAACTGGCGCGCGGTGGTTTGCCGGTGTCGAGATCGGCCGGTTCCGGACCGAGCTCGGCGTCGCGTATACGATTTCCGCCTGCGGTTGCCGGCCCTCACAAGCGCCGGAGCAGCCGCCTTACGCGCGATCTGAGGGCCCAGCGATCCAATACGAGGCCGGCGGCTGCCGACGTCTTATCAACGGCGCGATGGAGCATCACGACCGAGAGCGGCCACGGTCGGCGGGTGATGACGAACATGTCGCCGCACAGGAGGCTTCGCGTCGAAAATACCTCCTTGTGCTGACCTTCTCCTTCGGTGAAGTCGAACAGGGTGAACCGCCGCTCGGCGAACAGCGCTTGCAGGGCGAGGATTTGCAGCACGGCGCCGGGCGACAGCGACCCGTATGCCGGATCATAACCGAGGTGATCGTAGGCGACGATGCCGTCATGGACCGGGCAATAAAGGTAGCTTATCGGCTTGCCGTCCAAAAACAGCAAATAGCCGCGCACCCGATCCTGCTGCGCCAGAGCGAGTGCTTCGGCAAGGAAGGCTGGATCACTCGGCAAGCCCGCCCCCAGCAGTCGCTCCTGGTAGGTTTTTTTGGAGACGAGATGCGCAAGCGGAAAAAATTCGGCGATCTGTGCCGCCGTCCGATACTGTTTCCAATCGACCGGACCACCGGAAGCCTCGGCGAACCGGCGCAGCTTTCGCTTCAATGTCGAGCGTGTCTTGCTCGAAAAATGCGACATGTATTGTTCGAAATCGCCGCTCAGTTCGGCCGAGTACCGATGGTATTGACGCGGCGTGTAAACGACCGCCTCCCGCCGTAAGCTCAGCGCCGGGCGCATCTGGGCGATCGGCTGCGACCACACCACGTAGCCGGCAGCGTCGTCGAGGCGCGGCGGCGGCGGAAGGTCGTCGATGCCCAGCGGCTCCTCGTCTAGCGTCGCACTGCGCCGATACAGCGACAGGCTGGCGCTCGCGAGCACGAGGTCGCTGAGCTGAAACTTGAATGGGACGCTGCCGCGTTCCCAGGTCTGCTCGACCACCGCCAAACCCGCCCGCTTCCGTTATCGCCGGCTATTGCGCCATCCTACACGATCGCGCCGATCCAAGCTTGGCGTGCGCGATCCGCGCCGCTCTGGGGGCAGCAGCGAGATTGACGCGTTACCGCAGAAATACCGGGCAATTGTAAAAATACGGTTGGTTTCGAGCGGATGGGCGGGTGCGCGCAGCACCGTCGGAGGGCTGCCGTCGTGCTCACGTTCGTCGATCAGACTGGAGTAGGGACGGCGTGGCTCAGGTAGTAATGCGCCCATCGCGCGAAAGAGCGTGTAAGGAATGCGAAACCGTCATTCCGAGCCGAAATTTCCTCACACGCTCGACGACCTATGCCACGCGGTCGGCAGGAGCGCACGCCACGGGACCCTTCGCCTGCGCGGGGAAGCCGCGGGGAAGCCATTGGATGCGGCGTCTGTCCGGACGCCGCATCCAATGCCCAAAGCCCGCAGCGGCGGGGCTTCGAGCAGCGCTCGGCGGTCAGCGGGCCTCGTTGCGCCCGGTCTGCATCCGTTTCTGCGCGTTCGTCTCGGCGTTGGCACGGAAGACCTGGTCGGTCAGCTGCTTCTGCTGCGCCGGCATCGCGTTGTATAGGTTCTCGAAGGCCGGGACGAGCTGCTGCAGATGCTGGGCATGCGCCTCGGCGATCTTCTCGTATGATTGCATGTTCTGGAGCGCGTTCATCGTCTGATATTGCTGCGCCCGCTGGCTGAACTCCTCGTCCATCGAACGGGCGTTCTCGCGCATCACGTTGGCGAATTGCTCCCATTGCGGCCCTTCGGCTGCGGTGATCCGCAATTGCGAGTGCAGCAGCTTGATATGTTCCTCGACGCGCTGTTGGGCGCTGTTCCCGGACGCCGCGTGCGACGCCATCGGCGAGGCGGCGGCGGTTGCCGACGGCGGCGTCGCGGGCGCCTGAGGCTGAGCCGACTGCGCCAGTGCTGCCGCGGGCAACGCCAGCAATGCCGCGACGGCGGCCGAAGCAAGATAGGTCGAGCGAATCATCGGGTGCAATCCTCCCCGCAGGGCTGTTGAAGATGACAAATGACGAATGCTGCGCCGCGCCACTTCCGGCCGGCGAGGTCTGCCGCGAAAGGCCGCGCCAGCCTCAATAGCCGTAATAAACGGGCGGCGGCGGCGCGTAGGAGTAGCCAGGCGCGCCGTAATAGACCGGCGGCGGCGCGTAACCATAGCCATAACCATTGCCGTAGCCGTAGTTGGACGCGGCCGCGGCGCCGAGGCCAAGACCGATGATCCCGCCGGCGATCGCGGCGCCGACCGCGGCCCCGCCGCCGCCTCCGCCTCCGCGGTAGTAGCGGCCGTGCCCGCCGCCACCATGGTGCCAGTCGGCCGCGTGAATGGCAGGGGCGAACGCCAGAGCCGCGCTAAAGGCGGCGGCAGTCAGAACACGTGCATTCATGACAACTTTCAACTCGTTGTGATGCTCCTCGAAGAAAACCTTCGCGGCAGCCGAATAGTTCCGAAAGAGTGCATAGGGAGGGAGCCTTCACCCGATTTGTAGTTTCGCCGGGGCTCAGAGCCTGACCCGGGATGAACCGCGTCCTATCAATAGATTAT
>DATKHX010000530.1:0-2718 GCA_035510075.1 Allostellaceae bacterium | reverse complement strand
GCGCAATAGAAGGTGCGCGGCTCGACCGGCACCAAGAGCTTGACCGACGACAGTTTGTGGCGGGTCGCGGTCTTTTCGTAGCCGGCGAACGGATCGCCCGCGACCTCGGTCACCGTGTCGCCGTCGACGATGCCATAAGCTGCATGCCCACTCGTCTCGAACCGTATCCAGCGCATCTCCGTTTCCTCCGTCCCCCTCCGTCGCCCTCGCGAAAGCGAGGGTCCAGGGGCCGATGGGAAGCGCTCGCCCTGGGTTCCCGCCTTCGCGGGAATGACGAATGAGAATTTCCAAACGACACTTAGAGGCCGCGCAAAAATTCGATCATTGCGGCGTTCACCTCCGCGGCACGTTCCTGCTGGGTCCAGTGTCCACAACCCGGCAGCATTATCGTACCGCGCAGTTGCGGAACGAACTTCCGCATATTGGTAATGCGTTGGCGCACACCAGGAAAGTCCAGCACGACATCGCGTTCCCCTGCAATGTAGAGCGCTGGCCCCAAGACCTTTGCTCCGGCAAAGGGGGCGAACAGTTCCCAGTTGCGATCGATGTTGCGATACCAATTGAGGCCGCCGCGAAAGCCGGTGCGCGAGAATTCCGTGGCGTAGAAGTCTACATCGTCCTCGGTGAGCCACGGCGGCAGGGATTGACGACTCGCCATATGGGCAAGGAAGCCGGCTTGCCGGTGCACCATACCCACGGCACTGCGATCCACGACGCTGCCGACGACAGGCGGCGCATCTCCGGAAATTGAATAGAGCATGCTGCGGATGGTCAAACGAACGTCACGCTCGAACTCCGCCTCCGCCACCCCCGGGGTCTGAAAATATAGCTGATAGAAGAGCATGTCGCCGGTTTGCGGCATCACCGTCGTCGGGCGGCTCGGCGCTCGCGGGCCGAATGGTCCGCTCATCGCAATCACGCCGCGAAACCGGTCCGGACGCAGCAGCGCCGCAGCCCAGACCAACGGCGCGCCCCAGTCGTGGCCGGCTATGACCGCCTGCTCTGCCTCCAGTAAATCGAGCAGGCCGACCATGTCGCCGATCGAATGGAGGAGCGTGTATTGATCGATTTCCTGCGGGCGATCGGTTTGGCCGTAGCCGCGCATGTCGGGCGCCACCGCATGGAACCCGGCCTCGGCCAGCGACGGCAATTGATGGCGCCACGAGTACCAGGATTCGGGAAAGCCATGGCACAGCAGGACGAGCGGTCCCTCGCCCTGCTCAGCCAAATGCATGCGGATGCCGTTGGTCTCAACGGTGCGGTGCGTCAGCTCATCCATCAGCAGTCCCCCCGGTTCCGATGGCGACCGCGCCAGCCCGCTAGACCGGTGGCTCGCCCTTCAGCATCAGGCGATAGAGATAGCGCCGCTCGTTCATGTCGTAATCAGGGTTGGCCTTGTGGATCACGCTGCGGTTGTCCCAGATCACGAAGTCACCGTATTGCCATTTGTGGCGGTATTCGTATTTCTTCTGGATCGCATGCTCCATCAGCCCGGCGACGAGATCGAGCGCCTCCTCGTCCTCCATGCCTGCGATCGCCTCGATCCGCACCGGGTTCAGATAGAGCGCCTTGCGGCCGTTGTCGGGATGGGTGCGGACGAGCGGATGCACGCCCGGCGGCGGCACCTGGCGGGCGCTGTCGGCGCTCAATGGCCGCAATTCGCGCGGGCTGTATTTGCTCAGGTACACATGCACCGCCTTCAACCCGTCGATCCGCTCCTTGGTCGCCGCCGGCAAATCGTCGTAGGCCGCGTGCATGTTGACGTACTGTGTGTCGCCGCCATGGCTCGGCAACGACACCGGGTAGAGCATCGTCGCCTTGGGCGGCGCCGGGTGGTTGGAATGGTCGGTGTGAAACGTCTCGCCCGAGATATAGCGCTTGCCCGGCACGGTCTGCTCGTTCGAGACATAGTAGATCTGCGGGTAGCCCGGCACGTGCATCTCGCGCTTGTCGTGCTGGAACAGCTCGCCAAAGATCTGTGCCGCGGCCATGAATTGCGGCGGCGTGAATTGTTGGCCGCGGACCACGAGCACGTGATGCTCGGCAAAGGCGCGGTTCAGCGCGGCGCGGGTTTCGTCGTCGACCCCCTCGTTGAGGTCGAGGCCGCGTACCTCGGCCCCGGTATGCGGGGTCGACGGCGTAATCGTGTAGTCCATCGGCTTTCCCTCGACTTGAACTCGCGCGCCTGTGCCGAGTATGGCGGCCCGGAGGTGGGTTTTGCAACCTCCGACCGAAGACAGTTGGTCGACGCCCCGGCTCTCAAGGAGGTTGCGACGAGGAGTTAATCGGATTATTTATGTAATTTCATAATAATTCACACAGTTGTTGCTCGACGGAAGAGGCTGTGACAGAACCGGCGTCGGAACCGTCACTGCCAGCTGCCCCAGCGGGGCCGCGAGGTTCTCCTCGGGCCTGGGTTTGCTGTCGCCGCTGCCTGAAATCGTTCGAGACGGGATGTCATTGACGAGGGCTATGGACTGGGCCTGGCCGATCGACCCGCTCTATACGCTGTCCGGCTTTTGCGTCGGTGCGCTCGTCGGGTTGACCGGCGTCGGCGGCGGCTCACTGATGACGCCGCTGCTGATCCTGCTGTTCGGGGTTCATCCGGCGAGCGCTGTCGGGACAGACCTTCTTTTCGCGGCCGCGACCAAGACCGGGGGCACCTTGGTTCACGGTCTGGTCGGCACAGTCGACTGGCGCGTCGTAGGGTTGCTCGCT
>DATKHX010000529.1:0-7015 GCA_035510075.1 Allostellaceae bacterium | reverse complement strand
CGGCACGACGCGCGTGGCGAACTTCTGGATCGCGTCATTGGCGTCCCATGACACGCCGTGACGGATGCCGCGAAACCGCCCGCCGCCAACCCTGATCTCCGCCTCCAGCACCTCGCGCACACGCGCGCCCAAAGTCAGGTCAGCATGCCCGACAATCCCTTCGGCGACACGGCATGGGCCATAGCCGCCCGAAGCGCTCATCGCGGCGATGCCGTTGACGAACTCGACCTCGCCGACCGGCGCCATCTCGACTGCGCCATCCTTGCGGTACATCGAACGGCATTCGAGAAAGACCGTCGAGACGATATTGTGGCCTTTGGCGGGGCCGGAGCTGGCGCCGATATCGTCGAGCAGCTCTGGCAGAAGATAGCGTCCGCGCTGCGAAGTGTCCCAGAAATGATGATGCGGGTCGATGATCGGCAGCTCCGGTTCGAGCGCCGGTTCGATCGGCCGTTTTGCCAGCCATGCATTCAGCTCGGCATCGTTGCGGTATCCGGTGCCGCGCCACTCGCCCTTCGCATCCCCCGTCATGTCACCCTCCCTCGGAAATTGCCGGTGCACCTCGATCGTCATTCCCGCGAAAGCAGGAATTCAGAGCCAATGGCACGACGGTGGCCCCCGGACCCCCGCTTGCGCAAGGGTGACGGGGGCGTGACAATTAGGGCTTCGACCCCGTCGCGGCTATTCGGCGGCGGCCCGCGCCGGCGCTTTGGTGTCTCGGAACGCCGGCATCACTTCCGCAGCGAAGCGGTCGAGGTCTTCGAGCTGCACGTCGAGCGGGGTGCCGAGCGGCGTCGCGCAAATGACGCGGTCGAGGCCGGGATAGCGCTTCTCCACCGCCTTCAGCTGCTCGACGATGTCCTCCGGCCGGCCGGCCAGGAAGCCGCCCGCCGTCACCGCATCCTCGATCGTCGGCAATTTCACGGTACCGACCAGCCGCGGGTCGCGCATCACCGCGATCTGCTCGTCGGTCAATGCTCGCACCAGGCGCAATTCGCCAAACATTTTCATGTTCTCTTCGTAATGCGGTGCCGCCTCGCGGATCGCCTGCTCGCGGCTCGACGCGATGTGGAATTGGTAGCCGAGCGCGAGGCGTTCGCCGAGTTCGAGCTTGATCCCGCGGCGGGCATAGGCCGCCTGGAAGCCGATCATGTGCCGCTCGACGGCGCCGCCCTCGGCCGAGCCGCCGCCGATTACGCCGCTGATGCCGTATTTCGCCATGAAATCGAACGCGCGCTCGGAGCCGCTCTGGATCGGCTGCCAGCATTCGACCGGCAGCCGCTCGGGCGCCGGCACCAAGGTGATCTCCTCGAGCGTGTAGCCGCGGTAAGGCACCTCCGGCGGGATCGTGTAGTACTTGCCCTTGTGCGAGAACGGCTTGCCCTCGAACGCCTTGAACAGGATGTCGACGCCTTCCTCGAACATCTCGCGGTTCGCCGCCTGGTCAGTCAGCGGCGCGCCGAAGCTCTCGACCTCGCGCGTGTGGTAGCCGCGGGCGACGCCGAAGATCACTCGCCCGCCGGTCAGGATCTCGGCCATCGCATAGTCTTCGGCCAGCCGCAGCGGATGCCACATCGGCACGACGTTGAAGCCGCAGCCGATCCTGATGTTCTTGGTCACGCCGCACAGGTGCATCGCCATCATCAAGAGGTTCGGGATCAATTCCGTCCCTTCGGGTTGGAAATGATGCTCGGCCATCCAGAACGTGTCGAAGCCGCGCTCGTCCATGCACTTGGCGTAGGCCACCACCTTGTGCATCGCCTTTGCCAGCTCCGCTTTCGAATAGCGGCGGTCGTTGATCGGCGTGCCGGCATAGCCGAGGTTCTGCATGTCGGCGGTGCCGTAATAGGAGCTGTCGAATTTGGTGAACATTCGGGTTTCCTCAGGGTTATCGGTTGTTCGTCGCCGCAGCGAAGGCGGCGTCCAGGGCGACTGCCGCAGCGCCGGGTGCCTGGGTTCCCGCTTTCGCGGGAATGGCGACCGGGCCGGGACGTCACTCGGCTGCGCGCGCGGCGTTCTCTGCTTGCCAAGTCTTGAGAACCGGCAATACCTCGCCGGCAAAGAGTTTCAGGCCGCCCTCGGCGATCTCGAACGGCACGCCGCCAAAGCGGAACGCCGCGTTGAGCTCGAAATCGCCGATCACCCCGCGCCGCGCCTCCAATTCGCGCAGGATGCGGTCGGGGGTGCCCCAGATTGCCGCCTGCATGAATCCCGCCACCGCACCTTCAAGACCGCCTTGGCGCGCGATCGCCGCCTTCTGCACATAGGCGTCGTAGCCTTTTACGGTGTTGAAGTGCTCGCCGAGAAATTCGTAGTGGTGGAAGTTGCTCTCGACAAACTTGCCCATGTATTTCCGCGCGTGCTCCTCGGCCTCCGCCAAATTCGGGCCGCAGATGCAGAAATCGGTGATCATTATGTGCGGCGCCGGCCGGCCGTGGAATTTCCGGTGCAATTCGCGATTGCGCTCGATCGCCGGCAATCGCATCGGCCAGGGCCGGTCGGAAAACATCACCATATGCGCGCCGAGCCGGGCCGCGGCCTCGACCGAATCCTCGCTCGACGCCACGGCATAGATGCGGCCCGCGAAATCGTATTTCGGCCGCGGCCTGAGTTCGATGCGCGGCTGCGGATAGTGCTTGCCGTTGCCCTCGATAAAGCCGGTGCGCAACGCCTCGACGATCATCGGGGCCGCTTCGTCAAAACGCTCGCGGCTCTCGTCCATCGTCCCGCGAAACGCCGCGAACTCGCGCCGCGCGAGACCACGGCCCAACCCCAGACGCAATTTTCCTTTGCACAACAAATCCAGCACCGCCGCCTCCTCGGCGACGCGCAGCGGGTCGTGCCACGGCACGATCACCGCCGCGGTGCCGAGCCCGATACCCGGGCAGGCCGCCGCGAGATAGGTCATCAGCTGCAGATTGTCCGGGCAAAACGAATAATCGAAGAAATGATGCTCGGCCGACCACAGCACGTCGAAGCCCGAACCCGCCGCCAACCGCGCCAGCCGGATTTCCTCGTCCCAAACCCGATCGTCGCCGACGTTGTCCCAGCCATAGCTGGCGAACACCATCATCATGCCGACATCCATGACTTCCCTCCGGGACTGGCGCAAGCGACCGAGTGTTTCACGCGCCCGCGGGAATGACAACCTCGGCCGGGAGGCGCGCGGTTTGAGGCTCGTCATCGGCAAAATCGCGAAATTCTGGGTTCGCCGAATAGCCGTCGCGCTATCGGCCAGCCGGCATCGCCGCGACCTCGTCGGTGATTCTGATTATTAAAAGTTTTCATCTCAAAGCCTTAAAATTGACATTTGGGGCAATTTTGTTAATACGATAATCGTTTCTCAACATTCGTCCGGTAGAAACGCGACATCGGCAATAAATCTTTCCGATTTATCATGGATGATATCGGGAATGGATTTATGCGGATTGTGAGGAGACTATGAAGCCGAATTTAGTGCATTTCTTGTGCGGCGCCATTTCAGCTGTGGCGGTGGCAAGCGCGCCCGCCGCCGGTCGGAGCGACGAGTCCTCCGGTTGGGTGAAGCACCGGCCGATGGAGCCATACCACAATCCCGACGGCACATTTCGCCGCCTGCGCGGGGTGGTCGAGACGACGAATTGGTCGGGATACGCGGTCACCGCCGGCTCGCCCTATACCAGCGCCTCGGCGACC
This sequence comes from Allostellaceae bacterium, assembly GCA_035510075.1. Lineage (GTDB taxonomy): Bacteria > Pseudomonadota > Alphaproteobacteria > ATCC43930 > CGMCC-115725 > AP-15. The sequence continues at coordinate 3,340 of DATKHX010000529.1, read as the reverse complement.
TGGCAGGTGCCGAACGCGACCTATGACGGCGGCGCGACGCCCTATGGCTACGAGTACGTGTTCAACTGGGTCGGGATCGGCGGCGACGCCGATGCGACCTTGATCCAGCTCGGCACCGAGTCGATCGTCTCCACCTCCGGCACCGTATTCTTCTACGCCTGGTACGAGCTTTATCCCGCCAGCGACAACGAAATCGCGCTGACCGTGAAGCCGGGCGACATCGTCACGGCATCGCTGCAATGCACCGCCGCATGCTCCCCGGGCCAGGTCCAGACCTGGCAGCTCACGATGTCGGACCAAACCGCGAAATCGGCTTGGACGCAGAGCTTCCGCTACCAGTCGAGCATGGCGTCGGCCGAATGGATCACCGAGCCGCCGTATTATAACGCCATCTTGCCGCTCGCCGATTACGGCCAGGCGATTTTCGACCCGGTCGAGGCCAACGGCACGAACCCCAATTTGTCGCTGTCGGCAAACGGCATCGTCGCGGCAGTCCCATGGGGCGAAACCTCAAACCCGTCGGCGCCGGCGGGAGGCGATGCGTTCACCACCTGCTGGGGCGCAAAGGGCGCCGGTCTTACCCCTTGCATCGCGGGCTCGCTCACGCCGCTCGCCGCGACATCTCCGCCACCGCCGCCGCCTGCATCCAATAATGCCGTGGTGACGCTGACGGCCAGCCCGGATCCGACGGTTGTTCCAGGGGAGGCGTCGAAATTGACGTGGGTTTCGAAGAACGCGAGCTCGTGTAAGGGAAGCGGGTTTAACGTCGTCCCGTCGGGTTGGGCCTTGGTGTTCCCGAGAGTGACGACTTCCTACTCGATCGCGTGTGCTGGCGCGGGCGGGGATTCCGCGACCGCGATGGTCACGGTCACCGTGAAATAAGGGCGAATACAAGCGGGATCGAGAGCAGGGCAACCCCAGCGCCCGGCCTAGCGAAGCTGGGCCTTGTGGTCACGCCTTCACCGGCCGAAGATTGGACGGTTGCTCCAATACACGTGTCTCATTTGAAACGCGTCGAATGTCTCATAGTTGAACAAAGCAAAGACGCTGGACGAGCAACAGATTGAATGTTAGGGTATTTCCTGCTTTTCCAATACGGCATTGGCTGGCACGCGGATTGCTGGTTAACCCTCGGATCAACGCGTAGGTATTTCCTGATGCGCCACTGGACCGCGAGCATATTTGCAGCGATCGCATCGTTCGCCGCAGCGCCCTCCGTCGGGGCGGCGACGATCCCGATCACCTCGGTCACCCCCGCGCAGCTGCTCGCCGACTTCAACGTGATCACCGCCGGGGATCTCAGCAATTCAAACGACGTGAACGGTCCGGTGCTGGTCGGGGGAAATCTCAGCTCCACCGGGCCAATCAACATACATCATGTCGCGCTCGGCTCGACCGCGGGGACGACGGGCATCACCGGCTACGGCGAGGTCGATGTTTTCGGCAACGTTCTCGCCGGGACCAATGCGAGCGTCATGGGCTCGGTTACTTACATCGGCGGCGCAAGCAACGGCACCCTGTCCAATCGCGGGACCGGATCCGTGCTGGGCGGGTATGCTTTTCCCACCAGCGCGACTGCAGCGAACAACCCGACGACGTTTCAGACCGATGTCTGGTCGCCGCTGACCAGCATGTCGACGAACCTTGCTGGATTGACCGCCAACAGCACGTTCGATCCGACCACGGGCGCATTGAAGGGGGTGGCGGGACCGAACGGCGCGGTGTTCAGCATACCCCTGAGCGTGCTCGAGAGCTTTGACGGCGCGTTCAGCCTGGCGGGCTGCCTCTCGTCCAATAATCCCGGTGGTCCTTGCACCGCCGTGATCGATGTCACCGGCGCTGGCACGCTCGCTCAGCGGTTCCAGTTTCCAACCTCCAGCCTCGCCCATGGGCTGCCCAACATCATCGTCAATTTCGACAACGCCGTGACGCTGGACGTCACCAACGTCTGGACGGCGTCGATTCTGGACCCATTGGGCGCCGTGGTGGCAAGTCACGACCTGACGGGCGATGTCGTCGCGCTGAGCTACAGCAACAGCAGCGAGACGCATCTACCCGGTTTCGACTGCAGTGATGGTCTTTGCATATGTCCGCCGGGCTTTCCGGGCTGCTCGCTCGCTCCGCCTCGCGCCCCCGAGCCAGCCTCGCTTGCCGTCCTCGGTTCAGCGCTCGCCAGCTTCGCCGTGTTGCGCCGCCGCCGCGCCCGGTGGCGCGAGCGTGGTTGACCCAGCAATCGATCGAGGTCGATTACTCGCTTGCCGTGACCCGCGTCGCCGCTCGATTCGTCGGTCGCCCATGATCACAAGGTTGTCGGGTGCTGCGGAGCTTGCGCCAGCCCGACCCGGTCGAGATCCATGACGAGCCTGGCGGGGAGGGGCCATTAACGTTTTACCGTATTGTTTATTACCGTGCGCCCCCTTCGATCTCTGATCAGCACGCCGGCCGGCTCGGCACGATCGCGCCGACAGATTGTATCGCGCATGCACGATGGCCTCGAGCCGCTGCCCTGCCGGCTTGGCGGTTTGCCATGACCGCGCGCCGCCGTGGCGTCCCGGCAGGAATCGAGATACGGCGCAACGATCCGTGTCGGTGCGGCAGCGGCCGGAAGTTCAAATTCTGCTGTGGCACGGGCCGCTCACCCGAAGCTGCGAGCAATCCCCGAGAAACGGCCTCCGGAGCGCCCTCGCGGGTCGACCCGGCGGCGACGAGCAACGGATCCGGTTTCGGCGCGCTGACCGCGGTCAGCAGATTGCGCCGGGCAGCGGAGGAATTTCGGCGGATATCACCCGATCTCCCGACCGCCGCGGGCGGCGAGAACGCGGTGCCGCCGCAGCGCGCACTTGCGGCCGAGCGACATCGGCGGCGCGGCGCGAGGCTCTCTGAGGCAGGCCGTCCGGTCGCCGCCGCCGCAGCCTTTACCCAGGCGACCCGCATCGATCCGCGCAATGCTGCGGCCCATCACGCCCTGGGACGCGCGCTGCTCGCGAGCGGCCGGGCGGCGGAGGCGAGCGACAGCTTGCGATTGTCGACAGCGCTGCGCGACCATGCGCCCGCTTACTGCGATCTGGCGGTGGCGCTACGCCGGCAGCGGCTCGACGCCGACGCAATTGCAGCCTACCGGCAGGCCATTGAATTGGCGCCGAGCGCGGTCGAGGCGCATGTCGGACTGGCCGACCTTCTCGAATTGGCCGGCGATTACGAGGAGGCCGCGCAAAGCTTCCGCCGCGCTGCCGTGCTCGAGCAGGAGACGACGGAGCGTCGGCTGTGCCTGGCCAGAGCCTCGATGATCGACCGGCATTTCGCCGAGGCCGAGAAGGAGTTGCGGGCGGCGGCGGCGCTC
>DATKHX010000528.1:0-3450 GCA_035510075.1 Allostellaceae bacterium | reverse complement strand
CGCGACCCCGGCGTCAAGCTCGCTCCGGCCGGCATCACCGCGCGCCAGCTGATCGACGAGTTCTGCGGCGGCATGGCCGCGGGCCACGCTTTTCGGGGCTATCTGCCGGGCGGCGCCTCGGGCGGTATCCTGCCGGCGGCGATGGCCGACCTGCCGCTCGATTTCGGCACGCTCGAACCATATGGCTGCTTTACCGGCTCGGGCGCGGTTGTCGTGTTGTCCGACAAGGACGACATGCGGGCGGTGGCATTGAACCTGTTGCGCTTTTTCGAGGACGAGAGCTGCGGCCAGTGCACGCCGTGCCGCGCCGGCACCGAAAAGGCGGTCAAGCTGATGACCGCGCCGCATTGGGACGAGGCGTTGTTAGCGGAATTGACCCAAGTAATGAGCGACGCGTCGATCTGCGGCCTGGGCCAGGCGGCGATGAACCCGGTCACGCAGGTGCTCAAGCACTTCCGCGAGGATCTCGCGTGATACCAGGAGCGGTCGCTGACCTCCCGCTCGACACAACCTTGTCGGTGGAGTTGGAGCGCGAGGAGGTCGTCGAGTTGGCGAACCTGACGAGCGCGCAGACGGGGATACCCGGCACGATTTTCATCTCGACCGCCATGGGCGCGCACGGCCCGCGAGTGAAGTATTTTCTGCAGCCCGGGAGAACGCAGCCGAGCTTCTCAGTTTCGGTCGCCGAGGCACCTGCGGTCGTCGCCAACAGCCTGCCGGCACGGGCTGTGCGCCAGATGGCGCCCCGAGTGATCGAATGGGTATTGCGGAATCGCGGAGCGTTACTGGATTTCTGGCATCGCGGCGATACCTGGACGCAGCCCGAGGTGAACGATTTCATCCAGCAGCTGCAACGCGTTGGTCCATCCGAGACAAAGTCGTAATGACACGGTTATTCGTCATTCCCGCGAAAGCGGGAATCCAGGGCAACGGGCTCCGATCTTGACCCTGGACCCCCGCCTTCGCGGGGGCGACGGATAGGACAATTTGGAAAACCCATGATCGATCCGATCCGCTTTTCCCCCTACGTTCGCAAAAATCCATCCCGGCGAAGGCCGGGACCCACCGTTCGGCCGATCGAACAGCGGATGAATGGGCCCCAACGTTCGGGGTGGTTCTCTAAAAATCTGGAGAACGGCCGATGACCGATCCGATCCGCTTTTTTCTTGACGGCGCCGAGGTCGAGGCGCTCCCCGGCGAGACGATCTGGCAGGTCGCCGACCGGCAGGGCACCGAGATCCCGCATTTGTGCTGGCTGCCTAAGCCCGGCTATCGCGCCGACGGCAATTGCCGAGCCTGCATGGTCGAGATCGAGGGCGAGCGGGTGCTGGCCGCCTCCTGCGTGCGCCGCCCGACGCCGGGCATGAAGGTGCAGACGGCGAGCGAGCGCGCCCGGTTTTCGCGCAAGATGGTGTTCGAACTGCTGGTCGGCGACCAGCCGGCGCGGGCGGCGGCGCACGACCCGAATTCGCGTTTCTGGCAATGGGCCGACCGGCTCGAGGTCAGCGACAGCCGGTTCCCGCGCCACGACGCGCCTGCACCCGACCGCAGCCACCCGGCGATGGCGGTGCAGCTCGACGCCTGCATCCAATGCAATCTCTGCGTGCGCGCCTGCCGCGAGGTCCAGGTCAACGACGTGATCGGCATGGCGGCGCGCGGCTATCACGAAAAAATTATCTTCGATTTCGACGACCCGATGGGCAACAGCACCTGTGTCGCTTGCGGCGAATGCGTGCAGGCCTGCCCGACCGGCGCCTTGATGCCGGCGACTTTGGTCGATGCGAACGGCGTCTATGCCAACGCCCCCGATCGCGAGGTCGACAGTGTGTGCCCCTATTGCGGGGTCGGGTGCCAGCTGACCTACAAGATCAGGCAAGACCATATCGTCGCCGTCGACGGCAGGGACGGCCCCGCCAACCACAACCGGCTGTGCGTCAAGGGCCGGTTCGGCTTCGACTATGCCCACCATTCCGACCGGCTGACCGAGCCGCTGATCCGCAAGGAGGGCATCCCGAAGAACGACACCGACATCGACCCGGCGAACCCCTACACCCATTTCCGCAAGGCGAGCTGGGACGAGGCGCTAGACCTCGCCGCATCGGGCCTCAAACGTATCCGCGACCGGGACGGCAAGCGCGCGCTCGCCGGCTTCGGCTCGGCCAAGGGCTCGAACGAGGAAGCCTACCTCTTTCAGAAGCTCGTGCGCACCGGGTTTGGCAGCAACAATGTCGATCACTGCACGCGCCTCTGCCACGCCTCCTCGGTCGCCGCGCTGATGGAGGGGATCGGCTCGGGGGCGGTGACCGCCCCGTTCACCGCCGCGGGCGACGCCGACCTGATCATCGTCATCGGCGCGCGGCCGACCGAAAACCACCCGGTCGCCGCCACCTTCTTCAAGCAGGCGGCAAAACGCGGCGCGCAGGTCTTTGTGATGGACCCGCGCGGCCACACCCTGACGCGCCACGCGACCCTGACGTTGCGCTTCACCCCGGGCCGCGACGTGGCCCTGCTGAACGCGCTCATTCACACGATCATCGAGGAGGGGCTGACCGACCGGCAATACATCCAGGCGCACACCGAGGATTACGAAAAGTTGCGCGAGCACATCCGGGACTATTCGCCGGAAAAGATGGCGCCGATCTGCGGCATCGACGCCGCCACGTTGCGCCATGTCGCGCGCACCTACGCCCGCGCCGAGCGCGCGATCATCTTTTGGGGCATGGGCATCTCGCAGCATGTCCACGGCACCGACAATGCGCGCTGCCTGATCGCGCTGTCGATGATCACCGGCCAGGTCGGCCGGCCGGGCACCGGGCTGCACCCGTTGCGCGGCCAGAACAACGTTCAGGGCGCCTCGGACGCCGGGCTGATCCCGATGGTCTACCCCGACTACCAGTCGGTGGCGAACCCCGAAATCCGCGCGAAGTTCGAGGGTTTGTGGCAGACGCCGCTCGACGACAAGCCCGGGCTGACCGTCGTCGAGATCATGGACGCGGTCCATCGCGACGAGATCAAAGGCATGTACATCATGGGCGAAAACCCGGCGATGTCGGACCCGGACGTGCAGCACGCGCGCGACGCGCTGGCCCATTTAGAACATCTCGTGGTGCAGGACATTTTCCTGACGGAGACCGCGAAATACGCCGATGTCGTGCTGCCGGCCTCGGCCTGGCCGGAGAAGGACGGCACCGTCTCCAACACCAACCGCCAGGTGCAGCTCGGGCGGCGCGCCTTGCCGATGCCGGGGAACGCGCGCGAGGATCTGTGGATCATCCAGGAGATCGCGCGCCGCATCGGGCTCGGCTGGTCGTACACGCATCCGCGCGACGTGTTCGCCGAGATGAAGCTGGCCATGCCGTCCTTGGACAACATCACCTGGGAGCGGCTCGAGCGCGAGGGCTCGGTGACCTACCCCTGCGATGCGCCGGACAAGCCGGGCAACGAGATCGT
>DATKHX010000527.1:0-4750 GCA_035510075.1 Allostellaceae bacterium | reverse complement strand
GCACCCGCCTGGGACCCCTTGCGCCTTCAACTGGGACGGGGCGGCACTGAACGGTGCCACCGAGGCTTACGTCATCCTGCACGAAATTGCCCATTTCGTGCTGGCCCCGCTTGAGCGCCGCCGGCTGATCGATTTCGGTCTCGGGCCCGGCCCCGACACGCGCGACTGCGCCACGGCGGCGTGCGCAGCGGTGCTCCCGGCGCTGGCGCGAGAGGAGGACGAGGCGGCGGCCTCGTTGCTCGGCATCCTGTGGGAGGCGCGGCTCGGGCAGCCGGCGCTCGCTTCGTTTCTCGACCAAAACTGGCTCGAAGGCCTCGACCGCTCGGCCGCCGGGCATTTCAGCCGGGTGCTCGCCGGATTGCACCGCCGCGAATTGCTGGCTCCCGACCGGAGCCGGCGGTAACGCCTATTTGAGCTCGGAGCCGAGACCGATCCGATAGGCCGTGGTTTGCCGCCGGTCGCTGTCGCGCAATCGGTCGAGCCACCGCGAGAGGGCGCGGCCGCGTACCGGCGCGGCGCGGCGGCCGACTGGGAGACCTCTGGATGGCCCGATACGCTCGACCCGCCAGCAGTCGGCGGGTTGTCTTTTAGCGCGATAGCCAATTGCCGCCAGCCGCTGCTCGAGACCGCTCATCTGTTCTCCTGACCTGGCCAAGCCCTCAGGAAACGACGGCAGCAGTGAAGGGTTCCTCGGCCACGCCTCTCTCCCTCGCCCCGCTTGCGGAAAGAGGGCGTGGTGAGAGGCGCTACCTCGGCGGTTCTCAGCGCGCCTCGCCGACGAAACTGTTTTGCAACGCCGCCAGCCGGTCGAGGGCAGCCGGAGGCAACGGCCCCTTGTTTGCCGCGGCGGCGGCGTGCTCGAGCTGCTCCTGGGTCGAATAGCCCACCAAGGCCGTCGACACCGCCGGGTGCGCAATGACATAGCGGATCGCCGCCTCGACCAGGGTGTCGGCATAGCCCTCGCGCACCAAAGGCTCGAGCCGCCGCGCCCGCTCGACATCGATTTGGTAATCGTGGCCCGAGCCGATCGGATCGACCCTGGGCGAGCCCAGCGGATGGCGGTCCTCGGTGCCGCTCAGCGCCCCGGCGGCGAGCACGCGGATCGCGATCACGCCCATATCGGCGGCTTTCGTACGCGCCAAGAGGTTGCCGAAATCATGCGCCGGATAGCCCGGCGCCACCGCTGTCCCGGCGCTTGGGTTGAGCATGTTGTAGCTGATTTGGGCGGTGTCGAGGGTGCTGGAATCGGCCACCCGGTGCAATGCGGCGGTGTCGCCGACCGCGGTGATGCCGAAAAACCGCGTCTTGCCCTGCTCGCGCAACCGTTCGAAGGCGGGCACAACATCGCCGAGCACGATTTCCGGGGTCAGATCCGATTCGCGGCCGTCGGCAAGAATGTGGTTGTGCAACTGAAACAGGTCGACATGGTCGAGCTGGAGACGCTGCAGGCTGGCTTCCAAGGACGCGGTGACGGCCGCAGCGATATTGCGGCGCTCGCCGGCCGGGACGCGCACCTTGGTGCCGAGATAGAGTTCGGGCTTCAGGCTTTTTAGGACGCGGCCGAGATTGCGCTCGGATTCGCCGTTGCCGTACATGGCGGCGGTATCGAAATAGTTGATGCCGAGATCGAGCGCTCGCGCCACCGCTCGCTCCTGGTCGGCCGCGGTGCCCTTGACCATCAGCCCGCCGACGGCACCGCAGCCAAAGCCCAGCACCGAAACCTCGATCCCGGTTCGCCCCAGCGTCCTTGTCTGCACAGCTTTCCTCCATCTTTCCGGGCAAGCGCGGCGCTGGCTGAGCGGCCGCATGTACCGCTGGGCCGGATCAAATCCGTCCCGCTGCCAGCTGTCAATCCTGCGGTCCGTGACGGCTGCTGTCGTCTCGGCAATCGCCAAACCGCCGCCCAATGCAGCCGTCAACGTTTTGTTGACGGATTATTGACCGAGTGTCGCGTAACACGGCGATGGGCCGGGACGCGCAATCGGGGAGATTGGGCTTGGCCGCGGCCGGATGGCCGGCGCCACGGCGCACCATTCGATCGATCCAATGCGGATGAGCCGCACCGCGACACCAGACCGGAGGAAAAGACCAATGCGAAAAATTATAGTGGTGCTGGCCGGGGCATTGCTGCTGACGGCAGGGATTTCATCTTGGAAATCCCCCGGCGGCACGGAGCTGCCGTTTGGCGCGGCCTCTGCCATGGCCGACGACGCGACGGCCAACCCTTGTGCGCCCCCGACGCAGGTCAGCCCGACGATCTCCGAGACGGCTTGGCAGTTGTGGATTGCCGCGACCTGCCCCGTCAACCAGACCAAGTATCCCTATGTCGTGTGGGAGAACTGGATCGAGCAGGCGCAAATGTATCCGACCGAGCCCTCCAAGGGCCTGGTCGTGCCGAATGCCGCCGCCGCGGGGGGCAGCGCGCACCAGCTCCATGGCAGCGGTTTGACGATGGCGAAAAACCCAAAGCTCAAAACGACCGTGCCCGGGTTGCTGGGCGCCCCCAACACAAGCTGCAACAAGGCCTCCAATCCGCCAAAGGGCCAGCCCAATTTGATCATCTGCGAGGAAATCCGGCTGAATGGCGCCACCGAGGATTACATCGCCGGCGACACGCTGTGGCGGCGTGGTGGCCAGGCGTTGACCGCCGCTTACAGCGAGGAGATCCAGTTTCCGGCGCCGGCAGTGGAAATCAAGTCGGACTGGATCGAGCTGTCCAGCATCGGGCTGAGTTGCAGCAAGCTTCCGCCGGGCTTCGCGAGCAGCATCCACATCGAGACCATCGATGGAAACTGTTTTGCGCTGGCCGGGATGCATCTGATCTCGAAGCTGCTCGATCAGTGGATCTGGGCGACGTTCGAGCCGCAGAACATGACGACCAACCCCAATCGCTGCAAGGTATTGGGCTGCACCGACGTATTCGGCTCCAGGCCGGCGGCGACCCGAGGGGCGAATACCCAGCTGACCAACCAATTGGCGTCGCTGATGTATGCCGCCAATCTGGCGCCGGAATGGTTCAACTACCGGCTGGATGGCGTGCAGACCGGCTTTTACAATCCGGAATTGCTGGGCAATTCGATCATCGAGGGTGAAAACGCCGGCGTGCCGCTGACCCAGGCATCGTGCATCACCTGCCACGACGTGTCGTCGATCAAGAGCGACGGCACCGACGGCATCACCCTGCTGACCTCGAACCCGGTCGGGTCGCCGGCGCCGCTGCCGTCGCTCGCCTGGATCCGGCGCGACTTCGTGTGGTCGCTGTCGGCGGCCTGCATCAACAGCCCGTTTCAGACCTGCGATCCGTAAGCTCGCGGGCTCAGCCGGGGCGCGGAACTGGGAGCCGCCCCCCGCGGAAGCGGTTTCAGATCGACTTCTCGATCTCGCGCAGGACGGCGTCGCCCATGGCGCGGGTCGAGATGCCGGCGGTGCCGGGCTGGGCGATGTCGCCTGTGCGAACCCCCGCCGAGAGTGCGCGGCGCACCGCGTTTTCGACGAGACCGGCCTCCTCGCCCATGTCGAACGAGTAGCGCAGCATCATCGCGAACGAAAGAATGCAGGCAAGCGGGTTGGCCACATCCTTGCCGGCGATATCCGGGGCGCTGCCGTGCACTGGCTCGTAGAGCGCCCTGCGCCGGCCGGTTGCATCGACCGAACCGAGCGAGGCCGAGGGCAGCATGCCGAGCGACCCGGTCAGCATCGCCGCGCAATCCGACAGGATGTCGCCGAACAGGTTGCTGGTGACGACCACGTCGAACTGCTTCGGATTGCGCACCAGCTGCATCGCGCAATTGTCGGCATACATGAACGACAGTTCCACATCGGGGTAATCTGCGTCGCGCACCCGCTGCGCCACCTCGCGCCACAACCCGCCCGATTCCATGACGTTGGCCTTATCGACCTCGCACACTCGGCTCTGACGCTTCCTCGCCAACTCGCAAGCGACGCGAACGACGCGCTCGATCTCGCCCTCGCTATAGACTTCGGTGTTGATGCCCTGACGGGTTCCGTCGGACAAGGTTTCAACCCCGCGGGGCTCGCCGAAATAGATGCCGCCGGTCAATTCGCGCACGATCATCAGATCGAGGCCGGCGACCAGCTCGCGCTTTAGGCTCGATGCGTCGGCGAGCGCCTCGAACACCACCGCCGGGCGCAGATTGGCGAACAGATCCATCTCCTTGCGCAGGCGCAGGAGGCCGCGCTCAGGCCGCAATTCGAACGGCAGTTTCTCCCATTTCGGGCCGCCGACCGAGCCGAACAGCACGGCATCGCTTGCGAGCGCCTGCTGCAAAGTGGCTTCGGCAAGCGGGCTGCCGTAAGCGTCATAGGCGGCGCCGCCGACGACATCCTCGCTGATCTCGAAGCTGGCGATGTGCCGGCGGTCGAAGAAATGCACGATGCGCAACACCTCACGCATGATCTCCGGGCCGATGCCGTCGCCCGGCAGCACCAGGATCTTGCGGTTGGAATGGGACTGGGCCATTGACGGAACTCCGCGCCGTCGTGCCCGGGACTTGTTCCGGGCATCCACGTGGATGGCCGGGTCGAGCCCGGCCATAACGACTAAATGACGGACACCTGACTACGCGTCGCGCTGGGTCATGCCGAACTGCCATGGTCGGGCGAGCCGCACCTTTTCCTCGTAAGAGGCGATCTCCGTTCCCTTCTGCTCGGTCAGCCCGATGTCGTCGAGCCCGTTCAGCAGGCAATGCTTGCGAAAAGCGCCGACCTCGAAACGCACCTTCTCGCCGTC
>DATKHX010000526.1:0-2001 GCA_035510075.1 Allostellaceae bacterium | reverse complement strand
CGATCACCTGGGAGCGTGAACTGTTCTTCGACGGCAATCACCCAAAGGAGGGGGCGGCAGTAGAGATCGACATCACCGGCAGGGCGCGCTGCTTGCTGCACGGCCCGCAGATTTTGCTGCCGCCGGCGACATGGTCGCTGACCGCGTCTATGGCTATCTCGCCGGACGCCGCGGAGCACAGTTTTGTGCTCGAAGCGACTGCCGGCGCGGCGCTGAGCCGCACCGTCATCCGCCCTCCCGAAGCCGGCGTTGTCGAAGCTACCCTGTCGCTGGCGCTCGCCGAGTTGCCGGACGAGCCGATCGAGCTTCGCCTCTACAACGAGCGCCCCGCCTTTGGCGGCCACGTGAGCCTGCTGCGCGTCACCGCCGTGCCGCAACCCGGCGCCGCAAGCGAGGCCGCGTTTGCGGCGGGGGATCTCCCGTCAACGGGGGGCGGGGCGTGAACCTGATCCACCAAAAGCTTCTTCGGGGATCGTGCCCACCGTCCGTCGGCCGCGTTTCGGGGCACCTGGTCCTGGTGCGGTCAGCGTAAATGTGTTCATGCCCTGGCGCCTGCGCGCCGGGAGGGAGGGACTTTCCCGCCGTTCGGTTGCAGAAGCTGCTGGCGTTCGTTCTAAGATTGCGACAGCTGCAAAAAATAGCCGCCCCGGTTGGGGCCTGGCTGCCGGAACGCCAGCGGCTTCCGCGCCGTGTTATGACGGGCGCTGGGGGTCGTCACGCTCCCGGTCTGATCGCGCAAGGGCACGTCGAAATTGCCTGGCAGCCCACGACGCAAAGGTCGCTCGACGAAGCCTGCGACAAGCTCATCGAGGTCGTGAGGCCCCGGGCTCCAGCGGCAGCGCCAGGAGCGCACGCTTCCTCGCCGATTCTTAGTCCGGTGCGAGAAAATGCGGCGTGTCCTACCAGATCCATCGGATCGAATCCGCCGGGCGCAAACACGTCGATGTCGATCGTCAGCGCGCTTTCCAGGGCCGCAACAAGGTCGAACTCGTCGTCTTCGAGACTGACGAGTCCGCCGTCCGCGGTGCGCAAGCGCCGCGCGACGTTGATCCGGCGGCGTCGCAGCCCTATGTTCGCGCTCGCATGGTCCCGCTCTCGCACATCCGCAATTTCGCGATCATCGCCCATATCGACCATGGCAAGTCGACCTTGGCCGACCGGCTGATCCAGGCCACGGGCGGGCTCGAAGCGCGCGAGATGCGCGAGCAGGTCCTCGACCAGATGGAGCTGGAGCGCGAGCGCGGCATCACGATCAAGGCGCAGACGGTTCGGCTGGAATACCGGGCCCTCGACGGCGAGGCCTACGTGCTGAACCTGATGGACACGCCCGGCCACGTCGATTTCGCCTACGAGGTCAGCCGTTCGCTCGCCGCTTGCGAAGGCTCCTTGCTCGTCGTCGACGCGAGCCAGGGGGTCGAGGCGCAGACCCTCGCCAATGTCTACCAGGCGATCGACGCCGGGCACGAAATCGTCCCGGTCTTGAACAAGATCGACCTGCCGGCGGCTGAGCCCGACCGGGTCAAGGAGCAGATCGAGGACGTGATCGGGCTTTCCGCCGCCGACGCGGTGCTGATCTCGGCCAAGACCGGGCTCAATATCGACCAGGTGCTCGAAGCTCTGGTGACCCGGCTGCCGCCGCCCCAGGGCGACGCTGCGGCACCATTGAAGGCGCTCTTGGTCGACAGCTGGTACGATCCCTATCTCGGTGTCGTCATCCTGGTTCGGGTCAAGGACGGGGAGCTTCGCGCCGGGCAGAAGATCCGGCTGATGGCGACCGATGCCGTTCACACGATCGAGCGGGTCGGCGTGTTCACGCCGAAGGGTGTCGCGGTCGAGGCGCTGGGGCCGGGCGAGATCGGGTTTATCACCGCCGGCATCAAGACCGTCGCCGATTGCCGCGTCGGCGACACGATCACCGAGGACCGCCGCCCGGCGGCAGCGCCCTTGCCGGGGTTCAAGCCGGTGCAACCGGTGGTCTTCTGCGGGCTGTTCCCGACCGAC
>DATKHX010000525.1:0-3719 GCA_035510075.1 Allostellaceae bacterium | reverse complement strand
TGCGGCATCGGCTCCCAACAAGCGTGATCGCAGATCGTCGACGCGACTCTTGAGCCAGCCAGCCACCCGCTGCAACGCCTGTTGTCTTGCTTCCCGCTGAGTCGCCAGATAATCGTTGGCGATCGTCGACGCCAAGCGCTGCGCCGTGATCGGGCTCTGCGATGTTGCGGCGACAGATATGATATAGGATTCCGACCAGACCTGTAGGTTCGCCAGTAGCGCATCGGCTGTTTCGTCGAGCCTCGCCGTCTTCTCCTGCTCTGTGCCGCCGGCAGTTGGGATACCGTTATCGGCTCGACCAAAACCAAGCCATTTCGCGAATTCCCCAAACCGGCCGTGGGGTTGGAACTCCGGATCCTTGTCGAGGCCGAGCTCGTTGGCGACGCGCAAGGCAACCGATTTCGACTTGATGACGTCGATCTCGGTGGTCATCGCCTCATAACTCAAGGCGTCGACAAAGGGGGAAATCGGTTTCTGGACCGCGGTGTCGATCTGACCTTGCGGATCATAGATCAATATCTCGACCGTAGACTTATAGGTCATCGGCACGAGCCTGTGCACGCCGTAGATCACCACGGCGGACACCGACAGCGTTACCGCCGCAATCAGTTTCCAGCGCCGCCGCAGGGCTGCGAGGACGGAAAAAAGGTCTATCGACGGAGGTGGCGGACCGCCGATGTCTTCACCGTACTCGATTGGCTGGCCGGGAATTTCGTCCTGCAATCGTCTATTGCTCCTCGCGCTCATCGCCGCGACTTCGGGACCCGAGCGCAATCCTGCGGGCGGGCACGCCTATGACGACGGCGCCTGGCGCCACATCCTGCGTAACGACGGCGCCGGCGCCGATCATCGCACCCGCGCCGATCGTCAGCCCGCACAGGATCGTCGCGTGCGACCCGATCGACGCCCGCCGGCAGACCCTGGTCGGCTCCAATGTCCAATGGCTGCGCCTGAGCAATTGACCGCCGGCGCCGGTGGCGCGTGGCAACCGATCGTTGATGAACATCACGCCATGTCCGACGAAGACCTCGTCCTCGATCATAACGCCATCGCAGATGAAGGAATGCGACGAAATCTTGCAGCGCGCCCCGATCACGGCCCCTGCCTGCACCTCGACAAAGGCGCCGACCAGCGTCTCGTCGCCGATGGTGCATCCGTAAAGGTTGACGAGTTCCGGTTGCGGGATCCGCACTCGCTGCCCAAGCCTCACGTCGTCGCCGATCGGCATCTGCGTCACCGACCCGGAAGAATTTGGCTGCGCCGGAGCCAAGACGGCAGCGACAACAGAGCGGGAATGTCGCGCGCCGCGGCAACGATCCGCGCGAGCAGCGGGTGCCTGGTCAGCACCAATCCCAGCCACCAGCCCGCGACGGCGGCGATCGCCGCGGTGCCGAACATCGGGGCCGACAGGCTGAGGCTAAACCGATTGCCGGCAACGCAAACCATCACTGCGCCGCAGCTGCAGGCGGTGACGGCCGCGCTCCTGCGCGTCGCGCGGACGAGATCGGCCCAGCTAAAGGACAGCTGCCGAGCGATGAAGCGCATCGCGACCGCCGCCTGGAAAGGCAGGGTCAGAAGTGCCGTCGCGGCGACAGCTTCGACGCCGAAAAACGACGCGGCGAAGATCGCCAGCAGCGACAACGGAAGCGAGATCAGCGACGCGGTCAAGGTGTCGCGGATCCGGCCGACGGCGACCAGCACCGGATAGGTCAGGCAGGCCGCAAACAGTGAGAGCGAGGCGAGAGAGAGCAGGCGGAGCAGCGGCACGACCGCGAGCCACCCAGTGCCGAACCAGATCCGGACGATCGGTTCGGCCGCCAGCGCGACGAAGGTCAGGAACGGCCACTGGGCCGCCGAGAGCAGTTCGATCGCCTGAAGATAGAGGCGTTTAAGATCGGCTCCGGCCCTCGTCTGCGCCGCGATCGCGGGCATGGTGACCGGGTTCACGATCCCGAGGAACAACCTGTCGAACCACCCCGTGGCGCCGCCGGCCCGCCCATAGAGGCCAACGGCAGCGAAGCCCAGCATGCGGCCGAGGAGCAACTGCGGCGCTGAATCGTGGATTATGTTGACGATGACCGTGGCGCTCGAATAGGCGCCGAAGCCGGTCACCTCGCGCCAGCCCTTGAGGCTCGGGCGAAAGAGCGCGATGCCGCCCCGGCAGCGCAGCAGCATCACGACGAGGACGGCTTGGCCGACGACGGAGCCCGCGAGCGGACCGAGATAGCTCCAACCTGTCGCAACCAGCGCGATCGAGGCTGCGACCCCGGCGAAAGCCGCGCTCAGATTGCAGCCGGCGAGGATATCAAAGGCCATCTCGCGCCGCAGCAAGGCCGAGACCGTGGCCGAAAAAGGGACCAACGCGAAGTTCGCGGCAACCAGGGCGATACCGGTGCCAAGTCCAGGTTGCCCATAGAATGATGCCACCGCCCCGCGCAATGCGAACAGCCCGAGGCCGAGCAGGACCGACATGCAGAAGGTGATCGTGAAGGCGGTTCTGATGTCCCGCTCCGACAATATTGGCTTCTGGATCAGGTAGTTGGCACCGCCGAATTCCTGCGAGCTCGCTGTTACCAGCGCGTTCAGGGCGACGACAGCGGTGTATACGCCGAATTCGGCCGGGGTGAGCAGCCGGGACAGAACGGCGGTTGACGCGAGAAACAGCACCGCGCTGCCATAGCATTCGAGACCGGCGAACAAGATCGGTCGGTGCAGCCGGACCATCAATCGCACCGTCGCCATCAAACGGCATGGCCCGCATAGGGGACGCGCGACGGACCGGCGCTCACTCGCGGCAGAACATCGCCGAACGCGTCGTCGAGCCGGATCGGGCTGCCGCGGGCGGCTATCGACCGCGACGCCGCCTCAAGGATTTCGACGACGCGCAAGCCGGTGAGACCGCTCGAAATCGGCTTGGCGCCGCGGCATAGGCAGTCGATGAAATGCTCAGCCTCGGTGCGCAGCGCCTCCTTGGCGGGAAGGTGCGGCGCCCACATGTCTCCGGCCCGATAGCCGATCCGCAGCTGCCGGGTTGCTTCGGGAGAAGCGTCTACGATAATGCCCTTATCGTACACTTTCACTTTTTCGGTCGGCTCGAGATCGTCATAAAGAATCATCCGCCGGCTGCCCCCGATTAGCGTCTGCCGCAGCTTGACCGGCGACAGCCAATTGACACTGATCTGGGCGATGCAGGAGCTCCGAAAGAACAGCGTGATATGCGCCATGTTTTCCGGGCTGCCCGGAACATGGCTAGCGCCGGTTGCCGACACCGCGATCGGTATTTCATCGAAAATATATTGCACGATGGAAATGTCGTGTACCGCCAAATCCCAGATTACATTAACGTCACGTTGAAACAGTCCCAGGCTTGCCCGAATGCCGTTGTAGTAGTAAATTTCTCCCAGCACCTCGGTGCCGATCAACTCGCGGATCTTCTCAATCGCCGGCGTGTAAAGGAAGGTATGGTCCACCATCAGGACGAGGTTGCGCGAGACCGCTTCCTCGACCAGATGGCGGGACTGCGCTGATGTCTGCGCGAGCGGCTTCTCGACCAGCACATGCTTGCCGGCTTTTAGCGCCGCGAGGGCCAGTTCATAATGCGTGTGCACGGGGGTCGCGATTGCGACGGCATCAATCCGGGCATCCGCCAGCACATCGCCGACCTCGGTCGTCACATCGACACCGGCGTAGCGGCGCCTCACCAAGATCAGCCTTTCGGG
>DATKHX010000524.1:0-10653 GCA_035510075.1 Allostellaceae bacterium | reverse complement strand
CTCGCCAGCGCCGGTCGGCTGAAGGAATTGCTGGCCGCCGTCGCCGTCTACGCCGCCGGCGGCTATCGCGCGCTCGCCGCCTACGGCGAGGGCAAGAGCGGCGAGGTGTTGCAGCTGACCTCGCAGTTGAAACGCTAAATGGCCGATCCGATAATTGGGCGCATCATCAGGGCAGGCTCCGGGTTCCCGCTTGCGCGCAACGCTGGCCGGGGAATTGATCCCCGCATGGATGTCTTGCATGATGCTTGCGTAAGACAATCCGAAGTCGCTTTGCGCGGGGTTGTCCCGCGTATCCAGGTCTTTGCTTCGGGCGCTGGAAGGCGTGGATGGCCGGGTCAAGCCCGGCCAAGACGACTTCCTCCGTGCAAGGAGATTTTCCCCGGACAAGCCTGCGCTTTCGCGGGGATGACGATCACCTATTTGGTTTTCATGCATTCGTTTTTGGCAGGACAATAGGGGCGGCGATGCTGTTCCTGCTCGGCGGCGTGGCACTCCTCGGCGGCTTTCTGCTGCTCATCTATCTGTTCGTCAACGCCGACCCGGTGCGGCTCGCCCACAATCTGAAATGGACCGGCATCGCCATCGCTGCCCTAGCGGTGATTGCGCTTTTGCTGTTTCCACCCGCTCGCGAACTCGCGGCACTGCTGTTTCCGGTGGCGTTGTCGATGCCGCTCTTATCCCGGTTCCGCGGCCTGCTCGACCGCTTCCGCACGCCGCGCGGCGGGCAAAGCTCGACGGTCGCCACCGATTTCTTGCGCATGACCCTCGACCACGACACCGGCACGATGACCGGGACGGTATTGCGCGGCCAATTCGCCGGCCTGCGGATCGAGGAAATGGGGGTCGGCGACCTGTTGGCGCTGTTGCGCGAATGCCGGGCCGCGGACGAGGAGGGTGCCAGGCTGCTCGAAGCCTATCTCGACCGGCTGCACCCCGATTGGCGCGACGAGCTCGGCGGCGGCAGCAGCGGCGGCGGCAAGGCTGGGGGCGGTGCTCCGCGCCAAGCGGGCGGGATGACGGCCGACGAGGCCTACTCGATCCTCGGCCTTTCTCCCGGTGCGACGCCCGACCAGATCAAGGACGCGCACCACCGGCTGATGATCAAGCTCCACCCCGACCACGGCGGTTCGGACTATCTCGCGACCCAGATCAACCGCGCCCGCGACGTGCTGCTGCGCCGCCGTTGACAAATCTGCGCCGCCCGCCATCGGCCCTCTCCCCCTCGCGGGGAGAGGGAGGGGCCCGCGCAGCGGGAGCGTGAGGGGCTGCCGCCGCGAACCAAGTCCTCACACGCAGTCGAAGAACGCAAAACGCTCGCCGACGCCGAGGCCCTCTTTATACGTCTTGCGCAATCTCGCGGTCTTGCCGTGCGCGGCGCACGCGTTTTCGGCGAGCTCGGTCGCCCGGTCGAGACCGTTCATGATGCCGTCATAGCGTACCGAGACATGAGTGTCGGAGCCCTCGACGATCTGCACTGGATCGCAGGCGCCGAGCAGCAGCAGGGTCAGGAGCCCAAGCCGGCCGGATAAGGGCGTTGCTCGCAACCGAGCCCTACCGCGATCGCGCTTCTGCCGCCACCCGGCATGCAGTATCTTTTGTCTATGATATGCTTTCACCATCATTCGCCGCGTGCCCTCGTGCCCGCTCGGTCCGATGAGGCGGGGTCCAATCCCGGGCCCCATCCATCGCGGGTTGGTTTCAACCTTGCAGCTCGGCAACATAACCGCAAACCGGCCAAGCACGGCGCAGCTGTCGACGGCCGCGGATGCGTCTGAGCTTGTCGCGCCAATCGCTGGTGCCGTTTGTCGTCGCCTGCGCGATGTTCATGCAGAACCTCGACTCCACTGTGATTGCGACGGCGTTGCCGACGATCGCCCGTTCGCTCGGCGAGAGCCCATTGCGCCTCAACGTCGCGATCACCTGCTACCTGCTGAGCCTCGCCGTCTTCATCCCGATCAGCGGCTGGACCGCGGACCGCTTTGGCGCGCGCCGCGTCTTCAGCCTGGCGATTGTCGTCTTCACCTTGGGCTCGATCGCCTGCGGCATGTCGATGAATTTGCCCGAACTGGTGGGCGCGCGCATCCTGCAGGGGATGGGCGGCGCCTTGATGGTGCCGGTCGGCCGCCTCGTATTGCTGCGGACCGTGGCGAAATCCGATCTTGTTCGGGCGATGTCGTTTGTCAGCGTGCCGGCGCTGATCGGCCCGGTTATGGGTCCGCCGGTCGGCGGCTTTATCGTCACCTATGCGTCGTGGCGCTGGATTTTCTTTATCAACATCCCGATCGGGATTCTGGGGATAATCCTTGTCAACCTGTTGGTCGGCGATCTGAAGGAAACCGGCCGGCGGCCGCTCGACCGCAGCGGCTTCGCGCTCACTGGGGTCGGGCTCGCGACGCTCGCCTTCGGCTTTGAAAATGTGGGGCGCGGCGCATTGCCGAGCGCGACGGTGGTCGGGCTATTGGCGCTCGGCGCGACGTGCCTCGCTCTCTATGTTCGCCATGCCCGGCGAGTGTCGCATCCGATCATCGATCTCGCATTGTTCAGCATCCCGACTTACGCTTCCGCCTCCGCGGGCGGCTTTCTGTTTCGAATGGGGCTCGGCGCGCTGCCGTTCCTGTTGCCGTTGATGCTGCAGGTCGGGTTCGGGCTCAGTGCGTTGCATTCGGGGCTCTTGACCTTCGCGAGTGCTGCCGGGGCGATGCTGATGAAGACTTCGGCGGTGCGCATTCTGCGCGCCCTCGGCTTCCGCATCGTGCTCGTCGGCGACGCCGTCATCAGCGCCGGGTTTTTGCTCGGCTACAGCCTGTTCCGGCCGTCGACGCCGCATTTCGTGATCTTCCTGGCGTTGCTGATCGGCGGCTTTTTCCGCTCGTTGCAGATGACCAGCATCAATACCCTGGGCTACGCCGACGTGCCGCCCGCGATGCTGAGCCGCGCCACCAGCCTGTCGAGCATGGCCCAACAGCTCTCGCAGACCGCCGGTGTGGCCACCGCAGCGCTGTTGCTGCACACGGTGCTGAGCATGCGCGGCGGCGCCACCCTGGTCGCGGCCGATTTCTACCCGGTCTTTGTCGGGGTTGCGATGATCTCGCTGCTGTCGGTGCCGTTTTTCTTCAAGATGTCGCCCGACGCCGGCGCCGAGGTCAGCGGCCGCGCCCCGGCGCGGTAGGGGCCGCCCCGCGCTGGCGCGGGCTGCCGCCGTCCTCCCCGGTAAATCAAGCGGCGAGCTGCGGGATCAGCTTCGCCCAGCGGTCCAGCACCGGCAGAATTTCGTCCGACCTGGCCGCCGGCAGGCGCACGGTCATGCGGGCGATGCCGAGGTCGCGGTTGCGCTTCAAGAGATCGATGCCTTCCGGGGCGCCGCCCAATGTCACCGACAACGAGTGTGGGTCGCGGCCGGCCTCCTCGGCCATCTGGCGCAGGCGCGGCATGAACTCCTCGGGGCTGCCGGAGCCGGCGCTCGGCGCCTGTGGCAAGAGGCCGTCGCCGTAGCGGATCGCGCGCCGCGCGGCGAGGCGAAAAGCGCCGCCGACGATGACCGGCGGGTGCGGCTTCTGGACCGGCTTCGGCCAGGTCGTCATCGGCGGAAAGTTGACGATCTCGCCGTGATACTCCGGCTGGTCCTTGGTCCAGATCTCCTTCATCGCCTCGATCTGCTCGCGCATCTTCAAGGCGCGGGTCTCGTAGACGGTGCCGTGGTCTTCCATTTCCTCGGCGTTCCAGCCGCAGCCGATGCCGAACAGGAAACGGCCCTTCGACACCTGGTCGAGCGAGGCGACGCTTTTCGCGGTCTGGATCGTGTCGCGCTGGATGACGAGGCAGATGCCGGTGGCGAGCTTGAGCCGGGTGGTGACCGCGGCGGCGGCGCTCAACGTGACGAACGGGTCCATCACGTCGTAGTACTGCTTCGACAATTCCATCCCGCCGGGCAGGCTGAAGCGGCGGTTGACCGGGATGTGCGAGTGCTCGGCCACCCACAGCGAGTCGAAGCCGCGCTCTTCGAGCGCCACCGCGAGCTCGGTCGGCCGGATCGAGTAGTCGGTGAAGAAAATCGCAGCGCCGATTTCCATGGTCGTCACTCCTTGGTGCTAGCCAAAGCTGTCATGCCGCAAACCTGTTCGGCTTCGCGGAGCCGTTCGCGGGATAGCCCAAGAGCCTCTACTCACAGTCGTCATCACCGGGCTCGTCCCGGTGATCCACGCCTTTCTTCGACCCAATTCGAGCACGTGGATGGCCGGAACAAGTCCGGCCATGACGACTGTTGAGGATCGCGAAGACACCATCTTTGCCCGCAGCTCAAACCTCGCGGATGCGCGGCAGGACCTGTTTGCCGAACAGCTCGAGCGCATGCATCAAATCGCCCAAATCCGTGGCGCCGGGGTTTTGGAAGGCGAGGTCGAGCACGCCGGCCCCCATTTCCTCGCGACAGCGCTTGACCTGCCCGACGACCGTGTCGGGGCTGCCGATAAAAGTCGTCGGCAATACGCCGCCGACATTGGGCGCCCGCGCCTCGCCCGCGATATTGCGCTGATCGGCCTGCATCAGCGCCTCGCGCACGCCCTGCCGCATCGGGAACGCCGCCTGCCCGCTGCTGCGCTGCTTTTGCAGTAGCTCGTCGGCCTCCTCGTCGGTCTCGGTGATGATGATGTTGGCGCGGTAGAGGATCTGCTCCGGCGTCGGCTGCCAGCCGTGCTCGGCGCACTGCTCGCGGTAATACCGGGTCGATTTGCGCATCACCTCGAACGGCGCGAACGAGACGCCGAGGCCGACATGGTGGCGCGCGGCGAACTCGCAGGCCTCGCGGCTGGTGCCGAGCGCGTAGGTCGGCGGGTGGGGCTGCTGCCACGGCCGCGGCCACACCGACACATTGCGGAACTGATAGTGGCGGCCCTGCCAGCCGAAAGGTTGCGGCTCGGTCCACGCCTTGAGGATCAGCTCCATCCCCTCGTCGGTGCGCTCGCGCGCCTCGGCGGGATTGAGGTCGAAAGTCAGCGCTTCGTTGGGCGTCCCACGCAACAGCCCGACGACGAGGCGGCCTTGTGCGACGTTGTCCAATGTCGCCAGCTCCTCGGCGACGCGCACCGGGTTGCTTTGCGGCACGATCGGGCCGAGCACCGCGACCTTTATCTTCTTCAGGCTGGTGGCGATGTACGCCCCGGAAACCGCCGGCGCCGGGGTCAGGATACGCGGCGAATAGTGGTGCTCCGATACGCTGACCCAATCGAAGCCGAGGTCTTCGACAAACTCGATCCGCTCGATCATGTCGCGGAAGGCCTTGGCCCCGGCCTCCGGGTCATAGGCCCCGGGCGGCACCGGCCATTGCGACGGCACCGGTTGCGGCGCCGTGTAGCGCCCGGTTTCAAAATACGAGACCTTCATCACTTGACCTCCCTCGCGCGCGGGCAACGCAGAGGCTGCCTCGGCAGTATTTTGTTGAGCCGCACGAATTGATCCTTTCGCCGGCGTCGCCGCAAGCCTCAGGGAATGCGGGTTGCCGCTACACGTCGCGAATATGTGGCAGGACCTTCTTCCCGAACAATTCGAGCGTGCTCATCAGGCTGTCCGGATCAGCCTCGCGCGTCTGGAAAAACAGGTCGAGCACGCCGACACCCGCCCGCTCGCGGCACTCCTTGATTTGGTCGATTACGGCCTCGGGGCCGCCGATAAAGCTCGTCGGCAAGGTGCCGCCGACATTCGGCGTTCTCGCTTCGCCGGCGACGTTGCGGGAATCGAGCTTGACCAGCGCGTCACGCACGCCCGCCGGCATCGGCAACGGCGCATGGGTCTGCGGCTCTCTCAGTGCCGCCTCGGCCGCGGCGTCGGTCTCGGCGAGAAGGATGTTCGCCCGGTAGACGATCTGCTCCGGCATCGGCTGCCAGTCGTGTCGCGCGCAGGCTTCGCGGTAGTATCGGGTCGCCTTGGCGATGACCTCGAACGGCGCGTAGGAGAGGCCGAGGCCGAGCCGGTGGCGCGCGGCGAACTCGCAGGATTCGCGGCTGGTGCCGAGCGCGTAGGTCGGTGGATAGGGCTGCTGCGCCGGGCGCGGCCAAACCGCGACCGTGCGGAACTGAAAATGGCGTCCCTGCCAGCCGAAGGGTTGCGGCTCGGTCCATGCCTTGAGGATCAGCTCCATGCCTTCGGTGGTGCGCTCGCGGGCTTCCTCGGGGTTGAGGCCATAGGTCAGGTATTCGCCCGTCGTCCCGCGCAGCAGGCCGACAACCAAGCGGCCCGGCATCAGATTGTCGAGCATCGCCAGCTCCTCAGCGATCCGCACCGGGTTGCCCTGCGAGACGATCGGGCCGAGCACCGCGATCTTCAGCTTTGTCGAGTGCGCCGCCAGATGCGAGGCGGCGACGATCGGGGCGGGTGTCAGGCGTCGCGGGGAGAAATGGTGCTCCGACACGCTGATCCAGTCGAAGCCCAGTCGCTCGACATGCTGCAGCCGCTCGACCATGCCGCGATAAGCCGCACCGCCGGCGGCGAAATCATATACGGCAGGCGGCACCGGCCATTCCGGCGGCAATTTTCCCGGCGCTCGATAACGCGCGGTTTCGAAATACGAGACCTTCATCTACCTGGACCCGATCTGGACCACCTCGTTTATTATATCATCTCGTTCGGCTCGTTTCGGCAATCTTCTCGGACCCCGTCGCTCGTCTTCGCGCTTATCGCGCCCGCGGAGCGCGCAAGCTCCGGTCGATTGCACCTCTTCCGCCACGCGTGAGGAAGCCACAGCATCGCGCGTAGGGATTGCCGAGCGGGCCAAAATGGGGCAAAATTGGGGCAAGTCTCACGATTGGCGCAACGCGATGGTCCGCGTCTTTTCGGTAGCGAAAAAATTGGCGTGCTGCCGCCAAAGTCGGGGCTGCGCGGCGGCGCGCACGACGGGGAAGGAAGGCGAGATGCGTTCCATTCTCGGGCGGCCCTTCGGACTGGCCGTCCTCGCCCTTTTTTCCATGCTGGCCATCGCGGCCGCGGGCGGCGGACCGCCCGCTGAAGCCGCTACGGCTTCGCCCTCGGGTGTGGTTTTTACCGCAACGCTGTCGGTGACGTTTACCGACGCGCAAACCCGCAACATTGCCTCGATGTCCGGCACGATGACGATCGACGGCTTTAGCGGAGATCTTTTAGCGGCGTCGCTGACTATAAATTTTCCGTGGCTGGGTTCTTCATGTCTTCTCAATAATGGAACAAACGACTCATTGCGGACCACATTTATAATCGACAGTAGTGCTCCTTGCGTACATCAGCCACCGTACGGGGTCAATGGCGTACGCGTTTACATTGTTACACTGGCACCTCTCACGTCACCAGGAAACCAGTCTGTCAACGGAACGAATGGACCCTTTGCCACTAGTTACTACGGTAACTTCGGTCTCGGTGGCAGCCTCAGATCCGGAAGCATCACCGTCGCACCGGCTAAAAGCGTCAAAAATCTCGGTAGGCCTTGCGACGTGCCGGGCAGCCCGGCCTGCGGCGATCCGATCAACATCGCCACCGGCAACGTGTTCGAGCAAGTAACGGACTACGAAACCGGCGGGCAAAATAAAATGGATTTTACCCGCTATTACAATAGCCGGGGGACTGCGACCGTCTTTGGCTCGGGGCTGGGGCTGGTTTGGCGCTCGACGTATGATCGATATCTTTACATTGTACCGGGCTCAGCGGTCTACGCCGAACGGGCGGACGGCCAAATTGTCGATTTTGCGCTCAGCGGCGGGGCCTGGACGCCGGACAGCGACGTCGATCTCAAACTGACGCAATCCGGTGCGACGTGGACCTTGACCGACGGCAACGACACGGTCGAGACTTATACCGACCTCGGCACTGGCAAAGCGCTCCTGCGCTCGATCCGGGCGCGCAACGGCTATACCCGAAATCTGCAATATAATTCGAGCAACCAACTGGCCGCCGTTACCGATTCTTACGGCAGGTCGCTGAAGTTTACTTATTTAGGGGGCTTCCTGGCATCAGTTACAACCCCCGGTGGCCTGCAAATCAGCTATTTTTATACCGAAAGCAGTGTTGGAATTTACCTGTTATATGAGGTCGTCTATTCGACGAACCCGCAAACCAGCCAGATCTATCTTTACGAGAACGCACCACTATCGGCCGCCCTTGCCGAGGTCATCGACGAAAACGGCAACATCTTCGCGAGCTGGACCTATGACAGCTCGGGCCGGGCGACTTCGAGCCAGCACGCCGGCGGCGCCGATTTGACGACGGTCGCCTACAACGACACCGACGGCAGCCGGACGGTCACCAACGCGCTCGGCGAGCAGACGGTCTACAAGTTTGCGATATCGCAGGGGGTGTCGAAGGTCGGCGAGATCGACCGGTTGGCCTCGGCTGGAATCGCCGCCGCGGCCCGGCGCTTCACCTACGACGCCAACGGCTACATGGCGAGCCAGACCGACTGGAACGGCAACCGGACGGCCTACGCCAACAACTCCCGCGGCGAGCCGACGGCAATCACCGAAGCCGCCGGGACCACGCTGGCGCGAACCACCTCTACCGCGTGGCTGGCAACGTTCCACCTACCGACCAGCATCACCGAGCCGGGCCGGGTGACGAGCTTCAGCTACGATGCTGGCGGCAATCTGCTGAAGCGGTCGATCGCCGCCGGGTCGCTGACGCGCATCTCGGCCTACACCTACAACGCCACCGGCGAGGTGCTGACCCTGACCGACCCGCGCGGGGCCGTGACCCGCCTGACCTATGACAAGGCGGGTGATGTCGCCACCGCCGCCGACGCGCTCGGCCACGTCACCACGATCACCGGCTACGACCTCGACGGACGGCCGTTGAGCCTGACCGACCCGAACGGGCTGGTGACGAAACTCAGCTACAACATCAGGGGCACGCCGCTTTCGGAAAGTATCGGCGGCGAGGTCACGAGCTATGCCTACGATGCCGCCCTACAGCTGGTCAGGGCAACCCAGCCCGACGCTTCGTACTTTCTCTTCGCCTACGACGCGGCGCACCGCCTGACCGCGGTCGGGGACGCCGCCGGCGACCGGATCGCCTATACGCTCGACGCCGCCGGCAACGTGACGAAAGTGCAGGCCTACGACGGGGCCAACAAACTGAGATGGCTGCGCTCCTACGGCTACGACGCGGCGAGCCGCCTGGCCCGTGAGATCGGCGCGCTCGGCCAGACGACCAGCTATAGCTATGATTCCGATGGGAATTTGACCGGCGCCGCCGACCCGCTGAAGCACGCCGCCCTCTATGGCTACGACACGCTGAACCGGCTGGCAAAGGCTGTCGACGCGGCGGGCGGGGCGACCGGCTACGGCCACGACGCGCTCGACCATCTGACCGCAGTCGTCGATCCCCGCAACCTGAAGACGAGCTATGGCTGGGACGGGCTCGACGACCAGACCGCGGTGGCGAGCCCGGACAGCGGCACCACCGCGCGCACCTTCGACGCCGCCGGCAACGTCCTGACCTCGACCGACGCCAGGGGGCTCAAGACCGTTTACAAATACGACGCCGTCAACCGGCCGACCGAGGCGCTGTACGCCGACGGCAAAATCGTCGCCTGGCAATACGACCAGGGCCCCTACGGAATCGGCCATCTGACCGCGATGACCGACCGCAGCGGCAGCACCGCCTGGAGCTACGACCAGCACGGCCGCGCGGTCGCGGTGCGGCAGACGATCGGCGGCAAGACCTTGACCACCGCGATGCGCTACGACGCGGCGGGCCGGCTTGCCGGCGTCACCTATCCGTCGGGCGCCGCGATCACCGTCGCCTACGACGCCGCCGGCCGGGTCAGCGGCCTGAAATCGGGAACGACGGCCCTCGTCGGCGGCGTCGGATATCTGCCGTTCGGCCCCGCCCAGGCATGGACGCAAGGCAACGGCGCCGCCTATAGCCGCACTTTCGATCAGGACGGCCGCATCGCCGGCATCGGGCTCGGCAGCGGCGCGATGACGCTCGCCTACGACGCCGCCAACCGGATCACCGGCATCAGCGAGACCGGCCTCCCGGCCAAGAGCTTTGCTTATGACGCGCTCGACCGGCTGACCGGCTACACCAGCGGCGGCACGGCGCTGACCTATCATTACGACCCGGACGGCAACCGCACCAGCCTCGCCGGCAGCGCCTCCGTCGCCTACACCATCGCCGCCGCCAGCAACCGGCTCGTCGTCAGCAAGAGCGGCGGCACGCGCAGCCTCGGCTACGACGCCGCCGGTGACATGACGGTCGACAACCGCGGCGTGACGATCCTCGGCTACACCTACGATGCCAGCGGCCGGTTGGTCGCGGCCAAGACCGGCGCCTACACGACCCTTTACACCAATGACGGGCTCGGCCAACGCGCGACGCGCAGCGGCTACGGGGCGTCGGGGATCGCGGGCGACCTCGAACGCTTCGTCTACGACGAGGCGGGCCAACTGCTCGGCGAGTACGACGGCGCCGGCAAGGCGATCGAAGAAACGGTGTGGCTCGGCGATTTGCCGGTCGCGGTGCTGATCCCCGGCAAGCTGCCCTATTACATCGCCCCCGACGAGCTCGGAGCGCCGCACCAGATCGCCAGCGCCGCCCGGAGCACCGTCTGGCGTTGGGACCACGACCCGTTCGGCAACGGAGCGCCCTCCGGTGCCTTCGCCTACAACCTCCGCTTTCCCGGCCAATACTACGACA
>DATKHX010000523.1:0-2080 GCA_035510075.1 Allostellaceae bacterium | reverse complement strand
TGACCATCGCGTTTACCCGGGCCTACAGGCTCGTCCCGCGCGGTGCCCGCCGGGCTCGCTTGCGACGATGACAGGGTGGCGCTCGGCCCCGTGAGGCTCGTCGAGGATTGAACCCCGCCGACAGCCGAGCCTAGAGTGGGGTCCGGCACCGAGGATTTCCCGCCGGTGAGTCCGTTCGAGCTGAAATCGGAGACGCCAATGACCTGCGTCGCGATCCGCCGACCCGCCCCGCCGCCGACCCCGGAGGAGCTGATCCGGCGCGCCCGCGACCTGGTGCCGGAAATCCGCGCCCGTGCCGAGGAGACCGAGCGCAACCGCACGATTTCGCCGGCGATCATCGCCAAGGTCCGCGAGGCCGAATTGTTGCGCACCACTCGGCCCAAGGAATTCGGCGGCTTTGAGCTCGACCCCACCGTGGCGCTCGAAATCGCGTTGACGATCTCGGCGGCGTGCGCCTCGACCGGGTGGGCGGTCAATGGCGCGCTCTCCAACGGGATTTCATTCGGCCATTACCCGATCGAAACGCAGCGCGAATTATGGGGCGACGGCGCCGACCCGTTCAGCTGCGCTTGTTTTGCGCCGACCGGCACTGCGGCCGCGATCGAGGGCGGCTATGTCCTCAACGGCAAATGGTCGTTTGCCAGCGGCGTCGACCATGCGAGCTGGATCCGGCTCGGCGCCTTTATCAAGCCGCCGGATGCCGGCCAGCCCGCGGACGGCGCGTTCTTCCTGCTGCCGACTGGAGAGGTCGAGATCGAGGACAACTGGTTCGTCTACGGCCTGTGCGGCACCGGCAGCAAGAATATCATCGTCCACGACGCCTTCGTCCCCGATCGTCGCGTATTACGGTTTGCCGACACGCGCGCGGGCCGCACATCGGGCGCGCAACACCACGAGAACCCGCTCTACCGCCTGCCGCTATTGGTGCTGGGTGCCTCGATGCTGGCATCGACCGCAGTCGGTGCCGCCAAGGGGGCTCTCGCCGACTATCTCGAGATGACGACCGGCCGCACCACGCGCGGCGCGCTTGCCGGCGGCGGGTTGACGATGGCTGAATTCGCCACCGTCCAATTGCGCTACGCCGAGGCCGCGGCCGCGGTCGAAGCCGCCGAACTGATCCTGATGACCGACATGCGCTATGCGATGGCGAAATTGCGCGACGGCGACGAGGTCACGGTCGCCGACCGCATCCGCGCCCGCCGCAATCAAGCCTACGTCACCAGGCTCGCCTTGCAGGCGGTCGAAGCGTTGAACGCCTCGACCGGCGGCGCCGGCCTCCAGCTCTCGAACCCGATCCAGCGCGCCTGGCGCGACGTCAACGCCGTTGCCCGCCACGTCAGCCTCAATTGGGACGCGGTCGGCACGATGTACGGCCAGCACGCCTTCGGCCTCGAACCCCGCGGGCAATATTAGCCGCAGACCGGCGTGCCGGGCCGCCACCCCGCGCCGACGGGATGAATACCGAATGAGCCTCGCCTCGCCGTGCTCAACGATACGGGCAGGTGATAGACGGTCGATCGCGTCGAGCGCAGCGAAGCCCGTCAGGGTGGTCCGACATCGTCTCGACTGAGTGTCGTGATCTCGGCAGCCAATTGAAATCGGCAGCACCATCGGCTTGCATGCTACCTGAGGCACTTTTACCGGCTAGGCCCGTCCCGTTAGCGCCTCGCGCAGCGCCGTCCATTGCGCGAGCTTGGCGGCGAAATCGAGCCGGGCATGGGCGGGGCTCGTCGACGGCATCGCCAGATAGGCAATGCCGGGCCGGCGCGGGAAATGGCGGTCGTAGAGCCGCCGGGCGCCGCTGCCGTTGAACGCGACGGCCCGGATCATCGGATGCGCGTCGAGCAACCGGTCGATCGCGTTGGGGATCTCCCGGCGGATCGTCGCATCGGCGCTGGCCTCGCGCTCGCCGACCATGCACACGTCCCACAGCGCCACTCGCTGGGCCGATGCAAAGGCGAGCCTTGCCGCATAGTCGGTCGTCGGCGTCGCATCGAACAACCCGAACAAGATCGGCCAAAAGAGATTGCGCGGATGAGCGTAATATTGCTGCCGGCGCAAGGATTCCTCGCCCGGCAGG
>DATKHX010000522.1:0-14041 GCA_035510075.1 Allostellaceae bacterium | reverse complement strand
AAACGGCAGCGGCTTTTTGCGCTCGGCCGCGAAGAGCCCCTCGGCGGCGAGCCGCCGGCGCCGCTCTTCGAGCAGCTTGAGGAGGGCGCCGATCCCGGCGAGCTCGATCGTATCGACGACGAGCTGGTATTTCGAGCGGCCGGGGAATGTCGTCAGACGGCCGGTGCACACCACCTCCATGCCGTCCTCGGGTTTGATGCCGAGCCGGATCGCGGTCATTCGCCAGCACACCGCGTCGAGCACCGCCTCTGTGTCTTTTAGCGCGAAATAGCAATGACCTGACCCGTGGCGCTTGAAACCGGAAATCTCGCCGCGGACCCGGACAAAGCCGAACCCGTCCTCGATCGAGCGCTTGAGTGCCGCCGACAGCTCGGAGACGGTATATTCAATGACGTTGGTGCGCGGCGGGACGGCGGTCAAAAGGTCATCCATCGCCATATGATAGCCGAGCACGGGAGCAAGCGCGATGCGGGTGCTGGTGGTGGGATCGGGTGGGCGCGAGCACGCCCTCACCTGGGCGATTGCGGCCTCGCCGCTGGCCGACCGGCTCTATTGCGCTCCGGGCAACGCCGGGATCGCCGAAGAGGCCGAATGCGTGGCCATCGCCGCCCGCGACATCGCCGGCCTGGTGGCGTTTTGCCGGCGCGAGCGGGTGGATTTTGTCGTCGTCGGCCCCGAGGCGCCGCTCGTGCACGGGCTGGTCGACGCTCTCGAGGCCGAGGGCGTCGCCGCCTTTGGCCCGACCGCGGCAGCGGCGGCAATCGAAGCCTCGAAATCCTTCACGAAAGAGCTCTGCGCCCATGCCGGCATCCCGACCGCCGCGTATCGGCGTTTCCGCGACCCGGCCGCGGCCAAGGCCCATATCGCCGCGCACGGCGTCCCGATCGTCGTCAAGGCCGACGGCCTCGCCGGCGGCAAGGGCGTCGTCATCGCAGCCGATTTCGACAATGCCTGCCGGGCTGTCGATGCCGCGCTTGTCGAGCGCCGATTCGGCGCGGCCGGAAATGAGATCGTTGTCGAGGATTTTCTTAATGGCGAAGAGGTCAGCTTTTTTGCCCTGGTCGACGGCCAGGACGCATTGCCGCTCGCCGCCGCCCAGGATTTCAAGCGGCTTGGCGACGGCGACACCGGACCCAATACCGGCGGCATGGGGGCGTTGTCGCCGGCCCCAATGCTGACACCGGCGCTCGAAGACCAGGTCATGGACCGGATCATCTTGCCCGCGGTCGCGGCGATGAGGCAGCAGGGGCGGCCCTTCAAGGGCA
Organism: Allostellaceae bacterium; assembly: GCA_035510075.1. GTDB lineage: Bacteria > Pseudomonadota > Alphaproteobacteria > ATCC43930 > CGMCC-115725 > AP-15. The sequence goes on along the minus strand of DATKHX010000522.1, from coordinate 12,776 downwards.
TCCTCTATGCCGGGCTGATGCTGACCGAGGCGGGGCCGAGCCTGCTCGAATTCAACGCCCGCCTCGGCGACCCGGAGGCGCAGGTGGTGATGATGCGGTTGATGAGCGACCCGTTGCCGGCGCTGATCGCGGCGCATGACGGGATCCTGCGCCAGGTCGATCTGCGCTGGCATGCCGACGCGGCGCTGTGCGTCGTAATGGCGGCAAAGGGCTATCCCGACGAGCCGGAGCGCGGCACCGAGATCCGCGGCCTGGCCCAGGCCGGCGCCGATCCCGCTGTCAAAATCTTTCATGCCGCCACCCGCCGCGACGGCGAGCGGATCGTCGCCGATGGCGGCCGGGTGCTCGGCGTCACCGCGCAGGGCCGCGACCTCGCCCAGGCGCGCGAGCGCGCCTACGCCGCGATCGACCGCATCGACTGGCCGCAAGGCTTCTGCCGCCGCGACATCGGCCCCGGCCTCCGCAACTGAAAACGAGCCGCTAGACCGTCGCTTTGACCACGACCTTGATCGCGTCGTCGATGCGCTCGCGGGCATATTTGAGCGCGGTCGGCAATTCGTCGAGCGCGAAGGTGTGGGTGTGGATCAGCTTCGCGTCAAAACGCTTCTGCTTCATCAGCGCCATCGCCCGGTGGGTGGCACTCTGCCCCTCGCCGCGGATGCCATAGACGTAGATGTTGTTACGCACGAGATGAGCGAGGTCGACCGGCACCTTGTCGTGCGGGAAGGCGGCGAGGCAGATGCGGCCGCCGCGGTCGACCATCCGTGCGGCTTCGTCGAGCGCATTGGGCGCACCCGAGCATTCGACGACGAACTGCACGCCCTTGCCATCGGTGATGCGTCTGACGGCGGCGACGGCGTCCTCCTCACGCGCATTGACGACATGATCGGCGCCGAGCTTTTTGCCGAGCTCGAGCCGGCGCTCGCGGGTGCCGGTCAGGATCACGGGATCGGCGCCGAGCGCCTTGGCGACCGCGACCCCGAGCAGCCCGATCGGCCCCGGGCCGGTAACGACGACACCCTCGCCGGCGATCAGCACGTCGAGCCCGTACATCGCGGTCCCGGCGGTGACGACGAGGGTCGCCTCCTCGTCGGTCATGTCGTCCGGCACGTGGACCAAGGTATTGATGTTGTTGACCGCGTATTGGGCGAACCCGCCGTCGGTGGTGAAGCCGTTGGCGCGGTGCCCCTTGGCGAGATGGCCGTAATTCAGGCACGAGGTGTACATGCCCTGCCGGCAGCGGGCGCAGCGGCCGCAGCCGGCATGCACCTCGACGGTGACGCGGTCGCCGACCGAATACTCGTCGACCGCCGGCCCGAGCTTGACCACGGTCCCCATATACTCGTGGCCGATCGTGAAGTTCTTGTTGAACGGCAACCCGCCATCGACCATCGCCGGCGGCCCGTGTCGCATGATTTCGAGATCGGTGGCGCAGATCGCCGCCGCGTCGATGCGCACCAGCACCTCGGCCGGGCCCGGTTGCGGTACCGGTTTTTGGGTCGGCCGGATTTCACCCGGCCCGCCGAGCACCCAGGCCCTCATTTGCTCTGGGACCGGATACTCGTTGCTCAACCGGGCTGGGTCCGACATCGCCGTTTCTCTCCGACAAAAGCTCAGGGCGAGGAGTTCTAGCGCGGCTTGCCGCCGGAGAGAAGGCGCGCCGGCTTTCGGCAATGCGCGGGGTGCGTTATAGAAAATCGGCCCTGGCCATTCCTCGGGTGACGCGCAGCAAGGGGGACATATGAGAAATCGCCGGACTGCGGTGCTCGGCGGGTCGGGCTTTATCGGCCGCTATGTCGTCCAACGGCTCGCCGCGCGGGGCGATGTGATTGCGGTCGGCTGCCGCCGCGCCGAAGAAGCCAAGTTCTTGATGACGTTCGGCCTTGTCGGGCAGATCGCGGCGGTCAACATCACGATCGACGACGAAGAGTTGCTGCCTGCATTTCTCGCCGGCAGCGGGGCGCTGGTCAATTGTGTCGGCATCCTGCGCGAAAGCGGTTCGCAGACATTCGAGCGCGTGCACCATCTCGGCCCGGCGCGAATGGCGCGGCTGGCGCGCGAGGCCGGGGTCGAGCGGCTCGTGCACATCTCGGCGATCGGCGCCGATTCGCGCTCCCCCTCGGCCTACGCGCGGACCAAGGCGGCGGGAGAAGCGGCGGTGCGCGACGCCTTTCCGACCGCGACGATCCTGCGCCCGTCGGTCGTGTTCGGCCCCGAGGACCAGTTCTTCAACCGCTTTGCCGCCATCGCCATGGTTTCGCCGGTTTTGCCGCTGATCGGCGGCGGACACACCCGGTTTCAGCCGGTCTATGTCGGCGATGTCGCCGACGCGGTGCTGAAATGTCTGGAAGATCCGGCGACGGCGGGCCGCACCTACGAGCTCGGCGGCCCCAGGAGCTACACGATGCGCGAGCTGCTCGAACTGCTGCTTGCCGAGATCAGGCGCAAGCGGTTGCTCGTCGACCTGCCGTTCGGCCTCGCCGAATTGCAGGCGCGGCTGATGTCGATCCTGCCGAACCCGCCCTTGACCCCCGACCAGGTCCAGCTCCTGAGGCGCGACAACGTCGTCTCCTCCGGGGCATTGGCCTTGGCGACGCTCGGGATCTCGGCGACCGCCGTCGAGGGCATCCTGCCGACTTATCTCGACCGGTTTCGCCGTGGCGGCTGGTACGAAAGGCGGAGCTGAGCCGCTTTCACTGTAGCCGATGTTCGGATAGGGTCGGCGCCTCGGCGGATATTCAGGATCAGGGTGATGGCAGCATTCGCTCGGCTCGTCCTGCTGGTCATAGCGCTCGTTTATGGAGGACAGGCGATGGCGACGGACCTCGAAAACACAATTTACCTCGACGTGCCGGCAGGGCGCGTCGTCATCGCAATGCGGCCCGACTTGGCGCCCGCCACCTGCGCCCAGATCAAGGCGTTGGTGCGCCAAGGATTTTACAACGGGCTGACGTTTCATCGGGTGATCGACGGCTTCATGGCGCAGACCGGCGACCCCAAGGGCGACGGCACCGGCGGCTCCGGCCACCCGCTCAAGGCCGAGTTCTCCCAGGAGAAATTCGTCCGCGGGACGGTGGCGATGGCGCGCACCTCCGACCCCGACAGCGCCGACAGCCAGTTTTTCATCATGTTCGCGCCCGCACCCTCGCTCGACGGCAAATACACGATTTGGGGCGAGGTCACCTCCGGCATGGAATACGTCGATCAGATCAAAAAGGGCGAACCCGCCGTCAACGGTGCGGTCTCGAACCCGGACAAGATCGTCAAAATGCAGGTCGCCGCCGATACCCAAAAGGAGAATCCGAAGCCTTAGGGCCGGTCACCTGCGCCCTATCGCAACCACTCCTCACCCCAGCCCTCTCCCCGTCGACGGGGAGAGGGAGACACCAATCAGCGCTCGCCCCGCTGATGGCGGGGAGCGGGAGGGGCCTGGGCAGCGGGAGCGTGAGGGGCGGCAGGGCTCGCTGCGCGGCACCCGCAATTGGCTCGCCTCGCTCTCGATCTATCGCCGGCCCCGGCTGATCGCAGTGCTGCTGATGGGGTTTTCGAGCGGGTTGCCGCTGGCGCTGACCTTTGCGACGTTGTCGTTCCGGCTGGCCGAGGTCGGGGTGTCGCGCACTGCGATCGGGCTCTTCGCGCTGGTCGGCGTGCCCTACAGCGTCAAGTTCCTGTGGTCGCCGCTGATCGACCGGCTTGCAATCCCGCTATTTACCTCGCATCTCGGGCGGCGGCGTGGCTGGGCGTTGGCGATCCAGCCGCTGCTGGCGTTGGCGATATTGGCGCTGGGCCTGGTCGACCCGCGATCGGCTCCGGGATCGACGGCGCTCGCGGCTCTTGCGGTCGCGTTTTTGTCGGCGAGCCAGGACATCGTCATCGACGCCTACCGCATCGAATTGCTGCGCCCGGAGGAGCAGGGTGCCGGTGCGGCGGCAACACAATGGGGCTATCGCTTCGGCATGCTCGCCGCATCGGCCGGCGCGCTGTACTTGGCGAACTTCGGCGGCTGGGGCTTTGCCTACGCGTCGATGGCGGCGCTGATGCTGGTCGGGATGATCACGGTCTGGTTCACGCCCGAACCCGGCGGCTTGTCGCAGCCCGAACCGCTGCCGGGCTCGACGACCTTGGCGCGGGCCACAGCTTGGTTGCGTCGCGCCGTCGTGGCACCTTTCGGCGACATGCTGACGCGCAATGGCGTGCTGGCGATCCTCGCCTTTGTGATTTTGTACAAATTTGGCGACGCGCTCGCCGGCACGATGTCGAACCCGCTTTACGTCTCGCTCGGCTTCACCAAGGTCGAGCTCGCCAATATTGGCAAAATCTACGGCTTTGCCGCGAGCCTTGCCGGCTTGGCACTCGGCGGCGTGGTGGTGCTGCGGCTCGGCGTCATGCGGGCGCTCCTCGTCTGCGGCGTGCTGCAGATGCTCTCAAACCTGATGTACGCGCTGCAAGTGTCGGCCGGACACAGCCTCGTAGCGCTGGCGTTCACGATCGGGGTCGAGAATTTGACCGGCGGGATGGGGTCGGCGGCCTTCGTCGCCTATCTGTCGGGGCTCTGCAACATCGCCTTTACCGCGACGCAATACGCGCTGCTGTCGTCGCTCGCGGCTGTCGGCCGAACTACACTGTCGGCCTCTGGCGGGGCGCTCGCCGACATTGTCGGCTGGAGCCCCTTCTTCATCCTCGCTACCGCCGCGTGTCTGCCCGGCCTCGCCATCCTCCTATGGATCATGCGCGAGGAGGTCAGCCGACGACCCCGATGAAAGTCATCGGCACCGACACCCTGCACCAACAGTAGAGAACCAGCTTCGCAGCCCTTAATCGAAGGCGACAGCGCCACCCGCGGCGGGGGTGCGCGGCCGGCGCAGCAGCAGCAGCAGTGGCAGCCCGACGACGACGAGGATCATCATCAAGAGGAAATCGTCGACATAGGCGACCATCGTCGCCTGCCGCGTCGCCTCGGCATTGAGGGCGGCAATGCCGGACGGATCCGTCAGGCTGTATGGCGCCTGCAGCAACGGGCCGCGGGCGAGCGGATTGTCGGGCCGCAGCCGCTCGACAAGGCGCGAATGGACAATTTGGGTGTTTTGCGCCAGCAATACTTCGACGACCGAGATCCCGACGCTGCCGCCGATATTGCGCATCAGGCTGAAGATCGCCGTGCCCTGGGTCAGCATGTGCCGGGGCAAGGTCGAAAAGGTGATGATGCTGAGCGGGGTGAAGACAAAGCCGAGCCCGAAGCCCTGCAGCACGCCGGTAACCACAATCGGGCTCATGCCCATATAGAGCGAGAAACCGGTCATCTGCCACATCGACACGGCGGTCACCATGAGCCCGACCATGATGACCAGCCGCGTGTCGAGGCGGCCGATCAGCCGCGCGACGAGGATCATCGCGATCATCGTGCCGACGCCGCGCGGCGCCGTCACCAGCCCGGTGGTGACCACCGGGTAATTCATCAGGTCCTGCAGCATCGTCGGCAGCAAGGTCATCGTCCCGTAGAGCGGGATGCCGATGATGAACATCAGCAATGTGCCGACCATGCAGTTGGCGTCCTTGAGCAGAGCGCGGCTCAAAAACGATCGATCGGTCGCGGTCGCGGTGTGGACGACGAACAGGTAGAAAGCGAGGCCGGCGATCGCCGCTTCAATCCAGATCTCGGTCGAGCCGAACCAGTCCTTGAGCTGGCCGCGATCGAGCAGCATCTGCAATGCCCCGATCGCCAGGCTCAAAGTGGCGAAGCCAAACCAGTCGAAGGCCTCGCGGCGGCCGTGGCGCGTCTCGCGAATGAAGATCAGAATACCAATCGCGGACAATATCCCGAACGGGACGTTGATGTAGAATACCCAGCGCCAGCCGTAGTTGTCGGTCAGCCAGCCGCCCAGCGCCGGCGCGATGATCGGGCCGAGGATAACCCCCATTCCCCATACCGCCATCGCCCGTGCGTGCCGCTCCGGCGGATTGATCTGCAGCAGCACCGCCTGCGACAATGGCACCAGGGCCGCGCCGCACACACCTTGCAGCAAACGGTAGATCACCAGCTGCGTGAGGCTCGCCGCGGCGCCGCACATCGCCGAGCTCAGGGTGAAGCCGGCGACCGAAATCAGAAAAACGTACTTGACGCCAAAGCGGCCGGCGAGCCAGCCGGTGAGCGGCGTCATGATCGCGGCGGCGACGATGTAGGAGGTGACGACCCACGCGATCTGGTCCTGCGAGGCCGACATGCTGCCCTGCATGTGCGGCAACGCGACGTTCGCGATGGTGGTGTCGACCCCCTGCATGAAGGTCGCCAGCATGATCGAGAGCGTGATCCAGCCCCGGTTGGCGACCGGGGGCGGAGCTTCGGATTTCACCGTTCCGCGGCTCGGCTTGTCCCCGCGCCTGCGAGCCATCCCAGCATGTTGTCAACCCGGTCGAGCCACGGCCGGCGATAATGGGTGTCGACCTCGACGGTGGCACTGAGGCCGGCGTGCAATGGCGCGCTGGGATCGAATTTATCGATGCTGAACCGGACCGGCAGGCGCTGGACCACCTTCACCCAGTTGCCGGTGGCGTTTTCCGCCGGGAGCAGCGCAAAGGTCAGACCGGTGCCCGGGCTCAGGCTCTGCACCCGGGCCGAAAAAACCGTATCCGGATAGGTGTCGATTTCAACGGTCGCCGATTGTCCAGACCGCATATGGGTCAGCTCAGTTTCTTTGAAATTCGCCTCGACCCAAACCCGTTCGTTCGACATCAGCGAAAACAGCGGGGTCGAGGCGTTGACATAGTCGCCAACCTGAAGCTGCTCTACCTTGGTAACGATCCCGCTTTCGGGGGCCCGCACCACCGTGTAGGACAGGTTCAGCTCGGCGCGGTCGAGTGCTGCCTGCGCGTGCTGGACCATCGGGTGCTTACGGACCGGCAGGTCAGGGTTGCCGCCAAGGCTGGCCAAGGTGTTGGCAACATCTTCTTGCTTGGACGCGAGCTGCGCGCTGTCGGTCTGAAAAGCTTGGCTGGCGCGGTCGAATTGCTGCTTGGAGGCGGCGCCCGAGGCGAGCAATTGCTTTTGCCGTTCGAACTCGCGCTGCTCGTAGCCGACCGTGGCCTGAGTTGCCCGCGCCTCGGCCAGTTTTTGCTGGTAGGTCGCTTTCATCGCCTCGATCTGCAGGCGCACCGCAGCGAGCTGTGCCTTGGCTTCCTCGACGGCGATGATGAACGGCCGCTGGTCGAGGCTGAACAGCACCTGGCCGGCCTTTACCTGCTCGTTGTCGCGGATGTCGATTTCTGCGACGCGGCCCGAGACGTCGGTGCTGATCGACACGCGCGCGGCTTGAACATAGGCGTCATCGGTCGAAACGTAGCGCCCGGTCGTCAAATACCAGTATCCGGCGGCGGCCAGCACGACAATTGGCCCGAGCAGCATCAGCGGCAGCCGCAACCGCTGGCGCAACGGCCGCTTCCTCGCGATGCCAGGCCGGGCGTCGAGCCCGGCGCGCCGGGCGCCGAGGACCGGGGCCTCGTCTTCGGCGGAGGTTGTCATCGGTGGTCTCCCACCGCAGGCCAGCCGGGGTGCCCGCGCGCCTCGCGCCGGATGCGACGCCCCGCGGCGGGCTGGCGGGCTTTTGGCAGTTTCAGAACCGAGGGCAACGAGGCCGGCTCGACCAGGCTGCCATGCACCCGTCGCAGCAGCTCCATCAGGTGCCGGCCCTCCTCCTCGGAGAGATCGGCAAAGGCCTCGCGCCGGGTCTCGGTCGAGAGATCGAGAATGCGGGCGAGGAGGGGGCGGGCCTTTTCCGTCAACACCAGTCGGCGGGCGCGCCGATCGGCGGGGTCGGGGCGGCGTTCAATCCATCCGTCCTCTTCCATCCGGTCGATCTGCCTCACCAGTGTCATCGGCTTGATCTCGAGCAGGTCCGCAAGACCGGCCTGATTGATGCCCTCGTGACGGGCGAGGTAGCCGAGCACCCGGCACTGCGACCTCGTGAGGCCGAGAAACAGCAGCGCGCGCTGGTTAAACCGCCGTGCGAACAGCCGCGCCACGTCGTGAACGAGATAGCCGAAACTGCGGTCGAGGTTCATGGGCCCGAAAGAACCACCAGGGGAGATGATAAGCTATGATACGAAAATTCGCAAACCGTCCTACTGTTTTGATCGCGCGGCTGGTAGACGCGATTTCGATAGCTTCGCGGGCTTTGAGATCAGGCGGCTCGGCCAGCCGGCAGATTGGCGGAGGCGACCCCGGCCGGCGCGACGCGAGTGCGTCGCGGCGGGCGGACCAACAGAAGCAGCGGAATGGTCACCGCGACGATCACCATCATGAAGGTGTAGACGTCGATATAGGCAACCATCGCGGCCTGCCGGGTGACCTCGGCATTGAGCGCGGCGATGCCGGAGGGGCTGGTCAAGCTGTACGGCACCAACAGAAACGGCGCGCGCGCGAGCGGGTTGTCGGGCCGCAGATGCTCGATCAATCGCGAATGCACGATTTGCGTGTTCTGCGTCAGCAACGCCTCGAAAACCGAAATGCCGATGCTGCCGCCGAGATTGCGCATCAGGCTGCGCAACGCCGTCCCCTGGGTCAGGATGTGCCGCGGGAGGTTCGACAACGCCATGGTGTTCATCGGGACAAAGGTGCAACCCAATCCGAATCCTTGCAGCAGCCCCGAGGTGATGACCGGCGCCATCCCCATCTGCAGCGAAAATCCGGTCATCTGCCACAACGAGACCACGGTCATCAGCAGCCCCGACAGAATGATCAGCCGGTTGTCGACACGGTTGATCAGCCGCCCGACCAGGAACATCGCGGCCATCGTGCCGACGCCGCGGGGTGCCGTCACCAGCCCGGTCGTGAACACCGGGTAATCCATCAAAGATTGCAGCATCGTCGGCACCAGCGCCAAGGTGCCGCTCAGGATGCCGCCGATAAGAAACATCAAGATCGTGCCGACCGCGAAATTGATGTTTTTAAGCAGGTCACGGTTCAAAAACGAGCGCTCGCCGGCGGTCGCGGTATGAACCACAAACAAGTAGCCCGCGACCCCAGCGACTGCCGCCTCGACCCAAATCTCGGTCGAGCCGAACCAATCCTTGATCTCGCCGCGATCGAGCATCATCTGCAACGCTCCCACTGCGACGCTGAGCGTAGCAAACCCGAAAAAGTCGAACGCCTCGCGGTGCGCGTGGCGCCCTTCGCGGATGAAGATCATGATGCCGAGGAAGGCGACCATGCCGACCGGCAGGTTGATGTAAAAGATCCACCGCCAGCTGTAGCTCTCCGTAAGCCAGCCGCCGAGCATCGGCCCGAATATCGGACCCAGCATGACCCCGATGCCCCAAACCGCGATCGCCTGGCCATGCCGCTCGGGCGGGTTTATCTGCATCAATATCGATTGCGACAGCGGCACCAGCCCGGCCCCGCAAACCCCTTGCAGCAAACGGTAGAAGACGAGCTCGCCGAGGCTGGTGGCGCTGCCGCACAATGCCGACGCCAGGGTGAAGCCCCCGACCGACATCAAGAAGATGTATTTTATGCCGAACCGGCCGGCGAGCCAGCCGGTCAGCGGCATCGTGATCGCGGCGGCGACGATGTAGGAGGTGAGTACCCAGGCGATCTGGTCCTGGGCGGCGGACAGGCTGCCCTGAATATGCGGCAGGGCGACGTTGGCGATCGTGTTGTCGACGCCCTGCATGATCGTCGCCAGCATGATCGAGGCGGTTATCGCCCGACGATTGGCGACGGGGCCGCGCGCCTCTCCCCTCATCGCGGGCCCTGGTGTCGGGGTGTCGCTTGTCGCGGGCCGCGATCGATCATTGCCAGTCGCAATCGGTCATCGCCCGATAATAGTGCGAGAACCGTGTCGCGGCCTTGCATCTTCGGCAACGCTCAGATGCCCGCAATCGCGCTCGCCGGGGATCAGCCGACGCGGCCCGGCCGCACCGTCGGCGGCGCGATGGCGGCGGCGCTCGCGCCGGCGTCGGACGGGCTCGGGCGGATCAGCAGCAGCAGGGCGGCAGAGGCGATCGTCACCACCATCATCAGTGCAAAGTCGTTGATGTAGGCTACCATCGCCGCCTGCCGGGTGACCTCGGCGTTGAGCGCCGCAATGCCGTCCGGGGCGGTCAGGCTGTACGGCGCATTCAGGTAAGGCGCCCGAGCCAACGGGTTGTCCGGCCGCAGTTGCTCGACCAGGCGGGAATGCACGATTTGGGTGTTCTGGGTCAGCAGCGCCTCGAGTATGGCGATGCCGATGCTGCCGCCGAGATTGCGCATCAGGCTTCTGAGTGCTGTGCCCTGGGTCATGATGTGTCGCGGCAGGTTCGACAGCGCGATCGTGTTCAAGGGCACAAAGGTGCAGCCGAGCCCAAAACCCTGGACCAGGCCGGAGACGATCACCGGCTCCATTCCCATTGTCAGCGAGAACCGGGTCATCTGCCACATCGAGACCGCCGTCAACAGCAGCCCGAACAGGATGATCAGCCGGCTGTCGACCCGGTTGATCGCGCGGGCGACGACGAACATCGCCATCATCGAGCCGATGCCGCGCGGCGCGGTTGCCAGCCCGGTGGTCAGCACTGGGTAGTTCATCAGATCCTGCAGCATCGTCGGCAGCAGGGCCAAGGTTCCGTTCATGATCAGCCCGACCAGAAACATCAGCACGGTGCCAACGATAAAATTTACGTTTTTCAAAAGGTCCCGGTTCAAAAAAGAGCGAGTGGTCGCGGTCGCGGTGTGGACGACGAAAAGATAGAGGGCGACGCCGGATATCGTCGCCTCGACCCAGATTTCGGTCGATCCGAACCAATCCTTCAACTCGCCGCGATCGAGCGTCATCTGCAGCGCGCCGATCGCAAAGCTCAAGGTGACAAAGCCGAGCAAGTCGAACGGCTCGCGATGGGCATGGCGGCTGTCGCGGCCGAAGAACATCATTCCGAGGGTGGCGATGATGCCGACCGGCAGGTTGATAAAGAACACCCAGCGCCAGTTGTAGTCATAGGTAAGCCAGCCGCCGAGTACCGGGCCGCAGATCGGCCCAAGGATCGTGCCGATCCCGAAGACCGCCATCGCCTGGCCATGCCGCTCGGGCGGGTTGATCTGCAGCAGCACCGCTTGCGACAACGGCACCAGCCCGGCGCCGCACACCCCTTGCAGCGTCCGATAAAGAACGAGTTCGGTCAGGCTGGTGGCGCTGCCGCACAAGGCTGAGGCCAAAGTAAAGCCGGCGACCGAGAGCACGAACACGATCTTGATGCCGAAGCGGCCGGCGAGCCAACCGGTCAAGGGCATCATGATCGCCGCCGCGACGATATAGGACGTCAGCACCCAGGAGATCTGATCGAGCGAGGCCGAGAGGCTGCCGCGGATATGCGGCAGCGCCACGTTTGCGATCGTCGTGTCGAGCCCTTGCATGATGTTGGCGAGCATGATCGCGACGGTCAGAGCCCCGCGATTGGCCACGGGCGGGCGCGACTCGCCCTTCACCGCGCCCTATCCGCATACCGGCACAGATGGTGCCAGCGCGCGCCAGCGCGGACGGATCTCGCCGGCGAGATCAAGGCTGCATTCCCTCCCGGGATGATTCGGGGCTGATGCCCTCGGCAAAATCGTCGGCCCATCATAGACGCCGGCCACAAAAACGCACAAACCTGGCATTGCGCGCAATCGCCGGGCTGCCCGTCGTGAATTCGATGGGTCGAGCAGCAATGCTTGTCCGGGCTCCGACAAATTCCCACAATTTCGGCAGGTTGCTCTTTGCGGAACGGCGTTTCGCATGCCGAAGCGCTCGAGGAGGCACCATTGCCGGAAACTCCACCGGGTTCGATCGCTACCATGATCGAGGCGTTGATCGCGACCGCCGACCGCCAGTTATGGGCGCGCTACTGCCGCCTCGTAGCGGAGCTGGAAGACGGCGGGCGGGATGCGACACCCGTGTATGCGATTGGTTCGCTCGAGGCCCAGCAGCAGGCGCAGCGGCCGGCCCGCGGTCAACAGCCTCTCACCGCGGAGGAGGGCGCGGCAGGCCGTCGGCGGCTCGCTCAGCGCAGTGGGGCGCTCGCTTTTGCCGGGGCGCCTTCGCCGCTCGGAGCCGCGGAGGGCGCCGCCTTCGACGAATTCCTGGCACGCCATCGCGGCCAGCCAGCGCTGCTGGCGGAAATCAATGAAGTCGAGCGGGAGCTCGTCTCGGGCTTCGAGCTCGCCGGCCGCCGCGGCCGATATCGTGCAGCCGGGTTTTACGACGGCGCCAGAAAAGAGCTCGACGCGGACTGGTTCGGCCGAGTGCAGCTCGATTTTGGCCGGAACGCGGTCGTGTTGCCCGGCGCCTCCGAGATCGTCGGCGTCGAGGTGACGATCGCGGCCGCCCCGACATCCGTCGGACCGGGGCGCGAGCGCCCGGCGCGGGCGATGCTGCGCGAGGCGTTGATCAAGTTGTGGGAGCGCGGCGCGTTCACCGCCGGAACCGGCAACGAAAGGGTCCTGGCGCTGGCGTTGCGCGAGCTCGATCTGTCCGCTTCGGATCCGCCCTACGGTTTCAAAAGCGCCGAAACCGTTCGCAAGCTCCGCAAAGCGCTCAACATGTCGCTCTAGACCACATGCCCGACCCGTCTTGCAGTATGCAGGTAACGAGCGTTGCGCCGGGTTGGACGGCGCCGAGCCGCATGCATAGGAGACGGGTCATGGGGGATCGTATCACTTACGTTGGGCTTGATGTTCACAAGGAAAGCATTGTTGTCGCGGTCGCCGAGGGCGGTCTTCGCGGCGAGGTTGGCGAGGCGGCTTGGTGCTACCGCTTTCCGGCGCGGGT
>DATKHX010000521.1:0-4195 GCA_035510075.1 Allostellaceae bacterium | reverse complement strand
CGCCACACCCGGTATTTCGGGAGGTCGGTGCGGATGTCGAGATCCTCGCCCAAAGCCGGGAGGCATGGGTCGCCCGGCTCGGACACTGCCAACACCGGGCAGGGCTTTGGGTTTGCCTGTGCAAACCGCAGAAAATCTTGCGCGAGAGCCCTTGGCAGGATGACCAGGTTCGCCTGGACATTGCCGGCCGCGAGCCCCGCGGTCGGGCCGGAAAATGCACCGCTACGAATCCGCATGCGCGCGCGCGCGCCGGCCTCGATGCTTCGATCAATTGCTGCACTCATGCGACGATCCATGTTCCGGGTGATCGATGTTACTGCCGGGCCATGGCGGCCGTCAAAGCGGCGGCTGCGGTCGCCGGAAACGGTCGGGGGTTGTAAGAATGAGCGCCGTCTACCTCGCGATTGCGATTCTGTTGGAGATCAGCGGGACGACAGCGCTGAAGCTCTCCAACGGCTTTACCCGGCCCGGGCCGACGGGCGCGGTCGTCGTCTGCTATATCGCCAGCTTTTGGGTATTGTCGCTGGCATTGCGGGGAATCGACCTGTCGACTGCCTACGCGGTGTGGTCCGGGATCGGCACTGCCCTCGTCGCGGCGATCGGCATCTTATGGTTCGGCGAAGTGGCGAGCCTGTGGAAGCTCGTCTCGCTGGCGCTGATCATCGTCGGGGTGGCCGGCCTGCATCTTGCCGGGCGCGGCTCGTAACCGACGCTACAGCGCGCTCTCGCCCGCCAATTTTGGCGGCGGGTCGTCGACCGGGGGTGGCGGGGGTTCGGTCGGCGGCACCGGCACGGGGCTCGGCGGCTCCTCGATCGGCCGCGGGCGATCCGGGTCGGGCGGCGGTCGCGGCGGCGTCCCCGGCGGCAGGGGCGGCGTCGGGGTTTGCGCTATACGAGTGCCGCTGCATCGCCATGACCGCATTACCCGCTCGCCTCGTCAGCTCGCCAGCAGTGCCGCGCCGCCGAGAAAGGCCGCCAGCGGATGGGTCACGACATAGGTCGGGATCGCGGCGAGATAGGGCTCGAACCGGCCCTTTGCCTGGAACCGCGCGCGAAACGGCGAATCGGCAAAATAATGGCCGAGCCGCGGCACGATTCCGCCAGCAATAAACAGCCCGCCGCGTGCTCCCAGGGTCAGCGCCAGATTGCCCGAGACGGTGCCCAGCATGGCGCAGAACATCGCGGTCGCCTCGATGCACACCGGGTCTTCGCCGCGCATTGCGAGGTCGGTGATCTGCGCCGCGGTATAGCCCTTTGACGGGATCGCGTCGATCTCGGCCAAGGTGCTGTAAAGATTGACGATCCCTGGCCCGGACAAAACCCGCTCGGCCGAGACGTGGTCGAAACGCCGGCGCATATGGTCGAGCACCGCGCTTTCGCGGTCGCTCGCCGGCGACATCGTCGCATGGCCGCCCTCGCCGGTCAGCGCCACCCAGCCGGAAGCGCAAGGGACAAGGCCGGAAACTCCCAGCCCCGAGCCCGGGCCCAGCACCGCGAGCGGCGCGCCCGCCGCCGCCGTCCCGCCGCCGACCGCCATCCGCTCATCGGCGCCGAGGCGAGGAAGCGCCAATGCCTGGGCGGTGAAATCGTTGATGACTTCGAGCCGCTCGAAGCCAAAACGCGCCTTCAACGCGGCGATCGAAAAGCTCCACGGGTGGTTGGTCATTGCGATTCGGTCGCCGGTCACCGCCGAGGCGATCGCGATCGCCGCCTGCCGCGGCATCGGCAGGCCGCCGCGGTCGCTCAAATATTCGGCGAGCGCGTCGTCGATCGTCGGATACTGCTCGCAGGCATGGCTGCGCCAGTGCAATACCTTGCCTTCCGGGGAAACGAGACCAAAACGGGCGTTGGTCGCACCGATGTCGCCGACGAGCCAGGTTTCCGGCTCGGCCTCGGCACCCCCCGCTGCATTCATCAGCGCGCGCCGCTGCCCGCCAACGCGGCGACAAAGCTTTCGCGCCACCGGGTGATGTCATTGTGCTCGATCGTCGCCATCATCGCCGTCCACCGCTCCTTGCGCTCGCCGAGCGACATCGTCAGGCCTTGTCGGATGCCTTCGGCCATGCCCTCGATATCGTGCGGGTTGACCAGCACAGCCTCGCCCAGCTCCTGTGCTGCTCCGGCAAAGCAAGACAGAACCAGCACGCCGGGGTCGTCTGCCGGCTGCGAGGCTACATACTCCTTGGCCACCAGGTTCATGCCGTCGCGCAGCGGCGTCACCAGCCCGATCCGGGAAGCCCGGAAGAAGCCGGTCAGGATCCGGTGGTTGAAGCTCTTATTGATGTAGCGCAGCGGCGTCCAGTCGAATTCGCCGTAGCGGCTGTTGATGTTGCCGGCCGAAGCGGCGAGGGTCCGCCGGATCTCCTGGTACTCCGGGACCTCGGAGCGCGAGGGCGGGGCAATCTGCATAAAGACGATGCGGCCGCGCGTCTCGGGATAGGTTTCGAGCAATTGCCGGAAGGCCGCGAACCGCGCCGGCAGACCCTTTGAATAATCGAGCCGGTCGACGCCGATCATCAACGTCCGCTCGCCGAGGCTCTGGTGCAGACGACGCATATGCCGGCTGCTGTCGGCCGCCTCGGCCTTCTGCGCTACGGTCGCGACATCGATGCCGATCGGGAAGACCTGCGCGCGGACGATCCGGCCAAACGCGCGCAGCACCCCATGCCCGAGGTCCTCCGCACCGGCCCAACGCAACAGATAATCGCAAAAGCCGTGCAGGTCCGACTTGGTCTGAAAGCCGACGAGATCATAGGCGCACAACGCCTCGGCAAGGTCGCGGTGGTTCGGCAGCACGCGGAGCAGCTCGGCCGGCGGGAACGGCGTGTGCAGGAAAAACCCCAGGGCCTGATTTTGGTCCAGCCGACGCAATTCACGGCCGAGCGGGATCATATGGTAGTCGTGGACCCAGACCAGATCTTGCGGCTCGAGCATCGGCGCCAATCCGCGCGCGAACATGCGATTGACGCGCAGGTAGCCGGCAAAATCCCGCCGCGAATAATCGACCAATCCGGCCCGCAGATGAAACAGCGGCCACAGCACCCGGTTGGCAAAGCCCAAGTAATATTCGTCGAAATCGCGCTTTGACAAATCGAGGGTCGCATAGGTCAGCGGCCCGCGGGAGACGGTTTCCGGCTCGCTCGCGGCAGCTTCCTCCACCTTCCCGCTCCAGCCGAACCAGATGCCGCCGCTGTTTTCGAGTGCTGCTTGGATTGCGACCGCAAGGCCTCCCGAATCGGGTTTTGCGCTCTCGACCGCGACCCGATTGGATGCAACGACAAGTCGTCGATTCCGCATTGCGGCGGATTGCGGTATAGCTCTCCCTTCCCCGAGTTCTTGCAGATGCACGTTCGGCTTACCCGCCGTGGTGATATCTCCCTCCATTGTCTTTAATCCCCATGTTGCGTTCGTGTACGAACGCTGGCTTTCGGTTTATGTTCCCGCAGGAGCTTGATTATCAAGGTTACTGCAGGTCTGATGCTAACCAACTATGCACTGCCCGAACATTCGCAAGAGCGTATTCGGCGCGAGTTTTGGCCGGTGGCCCGACCCTGATCGCGATCCCGCCGCGGCGGCCGATTTCGGCAAAGCCGTCCTCGTCGGTCACATCGTCGCCGACAAAGACCGCGAGTCGGCCGCAAAACGGCGGTTCGTCGAGGAAAGCGGCGATCGCCGCCCCCTTGTCGATGCCGCGTGGCTGAAATTCGACCACCATCTTGCCGGCGATCGACCGAAGCGACGCCTCCCGCCGCGCCAGCGCCGCCGCCAGGGAGCGGATTTCGCGCTCGCGTTCCGGGGCGCCACGGTAATGCAACGCCAGCGTCCCGCGCTTGTCCTCGAGCG
Source organism: Allostellaceae bacterium (assembly GCA_035510075.1). GTDB lineage: Bacteria > Pseudomonadota > Alphaproteobacteria > ATCC43930 > CGMCC-115725 > AP-15. The sequence goes on along the minus strand of DATKHX010000521.1, from coordinate 352 downwards.
CGAGCCGGCGATCGGCCGCCGCCAGCGCCCCGAGGGGCGGGCGCAGCCGGTCGAGGGCGGCGACCGCAGCCGGGTTTGCGGTCGTCTCGAAGGTGCCGCCGGCGCGGCGGCGCTCGCTGCCGTGGAGGCCGGCCGCGGCCCCCCGCCAGGGCCGGAACAGCCGGTCGATGTCGTCGAGCGGGCGGCCGCTGACGAGCGCCAGCGCTCCGCCGCGCTGCTGCGTCAAATCATGCAGCAGGGACGGTAGGTCGGACGGGACCTGGACGAGATCGGGTTGCGACGCGATCTCCAGCAATGTTCCGTCGACGTCGAGAAACAGCGCCGAATGGCGGTCGAGCGGCGGTGGCGGCCG